>CADBAC010000356.1 GCA_902792495.1 Ruminococcus flavefaciens
AGGAAAAGGCGTTTTTTATCGAATTCAGGCTTATAGGAGATCTTCACACCCATCTCATGGCTTTCTTCGTTCCCGAAAAGTCCGAGCTGACCGTCTATCACTCCCCTTTTGCCTGCGCCTGCCATCTCAATGAAAGTCTCATAGCTTTCAAGCATCTGCCTTCTGTTAAGTCCGAGACCGTCAAAGGCTCCGGCTTTTATCATATTTTCGAGAGCCTTCTTATTGAGTTCACGGCCTTCGATACGCTCGCAGAAATCCTGCAATCCCTTGAAATCGCCGTTCTGCTGTCTGTCGAGTATAAGCTTGTCAGCCAGACCGCTGCCTGCATTTTTTATAGCAAGCAGGCCGAAATACATTACTCCGTCCTTATAAGTAAAGCCTTTGAAACTCTTATTTATATCAGGACAACAGACCTTTATCCCATTGTCACGGCATGAATTGATGTACTCCGAAAGCTTGTCGCTGCTTCCCATAACGCTTGACATCAGAGCCGCCATGTAAATGCCACGGTAGTGATATTTCAGATATGCTGTCTGATAGGCAAGATAAGCATAAGCCGCCGCATGAGATTTGTTGAACGCATAAGACGCAAAGCTGACCATTTCGTCAAAAACTTCATTTGCCACAGTTTCTGAAACTCCGTTTTCTACCGAGCCTGACACGAACTTCTCACGCTCTTTCAGCATAACATCGTGCTTTTTCTTAGCCATTGCCCTGCGGACGATATCAGCGTGACCGTAGGAATAACCTGCCATTTTACGGCATATCTCCATTACCTGCTCCTGATAGACCATACATCCGTATGTATCTGCAAGAATATCTTTCAGTATGGGATGCTTGTACTCTATGCTGTCGGGATGCTTTTTGTTCTCGATATATACGGGAATAGACTTCATGGGCCCCGGACGGTACAGCGACAGAATAACTATGAGGTCTTCCAGTCTTTCGGGACAAAGTTCCATCAGCCTTGCTGTCATACCTGCGCTTTCAAACTGAAATACACCGCAGGTATCGCCGTCCGAAAGCATTTTGTAAACGTTCTGATCTGCGAAATCTATTTTGTCGATATTGAAATCGGGCTCAAGTTTGCGAATCTCGTTGACAGCGTCACGTATTATAGTAAGGTTGCGCAGACCAAGAAAGTCCATTTTCAGCAGTCCCAGCGATTCCAGAACGGTCATTGTGTACTGCGTTACCACAGTGTCATCATTCTTCTGAAGTGGTACAAGATCACTGAGCGGTACTGCTGAGATAACAACACCTGCCGCATGAGTAGAAGCATGACGAGGCATTCCCTCCAGCTTTTTTGCAGTATCGATAAGCTTTTTTACACTTCGGTCACTTTTGTAAAGCTGTGCAAGTTCTTCGGATTCCTTCAAAGCTTCGTCAAGAGTATTCCTCATGTCTATCTGCTTTGCAACCTTATCGCACAGCGCATAGGGCAGACTCATAACTCTTCCCGTATCTCTTACAGCGGCACGGGCTTTGAGTGTATCGAATGCGATTATTTCGGAAACATAGTCCTTGCCGTATTTGCGTACAACGTAGTCCTTGACGCTTTGTCTTCCCTCGATACAGAAATCTATATCGAAGTCAGGCATACTTACTCGCTCGGGATTCAGGAAACGCTCGAAAAGCAGATTGAACTTCATGGGATCGATTCCTGTTATGCCTATGCAGTAAGCGCAGAGGCTTCCTGCACCCGAACCTCTTCCCGGACCTACAGGAACATTGTGGTCACGGGCATATCTGATAAAATCCCATACAATAAGGAAGTAATCAGTGTAGCCCATTCTTGTGATGACCGAAAGCTCATATTCAAGCCTTTCTTCCACTTTAGGGTCAGGCGAATCGCCGTAACGCTTATACATTCCTTTTCGGCAAAGGTCACGGAAGTAAGCTTCGTTGTCAGTCACACCCTCAACTGTGAACTTTGGAAGCTTGATATTGCCGAATTCAAACTCTACGTTGCACATCTCAGCAATGCGGGCAGTATTCTTCAACGCTTCCTCATGGCCTTCAAAAAGCTCAGCCATTTCTTCGGTGGACTTCACATAGAATTCTTCGGTCTCAAAACTCATGCCATTAGGCTCACCGAGTATCTTGCCTGTCTGTATACAAATGAGGATATTCTGCATTTCTGCGTCATCCTTGCTGATGTAGTGACAGTCATTTGTAGCCGCAAGCGGTATGCCTGTTTCCTCTGAAAGTCTGTACAGATGAGGAAGTATCTTTCTCTCAGCCGCAATACCATGATCCTGTATTTCAATGTAGTAATTGCCCTCACCGAAAATATCAAGATAGGTCATAGCTACATCTTTTGCTTCCTCATAAGTTGCATTATTCAGCAGCCGTGGTATCTCTCCTGCAAGACAGGCTGATAAACAGATAAGTCCTTCGTGGTACTTTTTCAGCAGTTCAAGATCAACTCTGGGCTTGTTGTAGAATCCCTCCACACTTGCGATAGAGACAAGCTTGACGAGATTTTTATAGCCTTCGTTGTTCTTACAAAGCAGTATCAGGTGATACGGTGAGCTGTCCAGTTTCGGGTCACGGTCATGCCTTGTTCTTCTTGCAACATAGACTTCACAGCCTATTATAGGCTTTATACCTGCTTTTTTTGCCTCATTCCAGAATTCAACAGCGCCG
>CADBAC010000357.1 GCA_902792495.1 Ruminococcus flavefaciens
ATTGCCGCCGCAACAAAAGCACATATTGACCTCTTTTTCATAGCGTTTTACCTCCTTAGATTTACCATGGTCTTAGTATAACATACACAGTGCGACAAATGTGTGACAAATCGGAGTAAAATCAAAAGACCCCGCATTTTTTGCGAGGTCCTTCGAGTGGTGTATCTGTATTTGTTATTCAGCTTTTTCTTCCTTCTTTTTCGGCTTCATCGCAATGAATACCAGTGCAACTATACCTGCTCCGAGCAGAAGACCGATGCCGCCCGACAGGAACAGAGAGCCTGTTGTGAATACCGAGCCTGTTACGGAAGCATTATCTGTGGTTGTGTCTGCATTTGTACCTGTAGAGGTAGAAGCAGGCTTGTCATCAACATTGAAGTAAACGAATACCTTCGGTGCGCTACCGTTCCATACAAATTTGCTGTCATTAAGGTTGAAAGCGGAATCAGAGCCGAACATATGTATGCCTGTTGTATAGCCTGACGGAAGATCGGTATTACCTACAACTGCAAGAAGTGAATCCGCAAGGATCGGAGCCATTGCCTCATTCTTTACGGCATAGAGTGCCAGCCACTGTTTACCGACATCGCCGTTCATATCCGCAAATGTGCCGATATTCTTATACTTTTCGTCCTTGTCTGTTCTGTTGCATTCCACAGCCTTGTAATAAGCTGACTGGTTTTTAATTACTTCCATTTCTCCCTTTGCATTATAGGCGGTGATGTCTTCTACATCGACCATATATTTCGGTATCGGTGTAAAATCTGTCTTATAGTATTCTGCCAGATCTCTGTATGCAAGATAAGTGGTTATGCCTGCTAATATGATCATAGCGATACCGAAGCCTGCCATCAGCTTGTTGCAGAGTGATGATCGTGCCTGAAGTATTTCCATTTTGCCCTCTGCATTGTAATACTTGAGATCATCCAGTGCTTTGTTTTTTTCGATCGTCCAGTCTATAGCCTCGCAATCGTTATATAAATAATCCTGTGCCGGGGGGATTGAATTATCCTGATACAAAAATTTTTTTGCTGCGGCAAAATTATATGCGTTTCTTGCATTTTCAATGCTTTTATTCAGGGAGGATATTCTTGAAACATTTACTATCTTTCCGATCACCGATCCTGTAAATGCGACAGCAGAAGCACCCGTAAGACCTATCATAGCATAGGTCCATACGCTCAGTCCCTTTTCTTTTTCGGGATCCTGAATATTACCTTTTTTAATGCGCTCTGCATCACTTGTAAGGGCAACGCCGCCTTTTTCGTATATGCCGCGATCAACGCCGTCATAGATCGACATTTCTTTAAGTTCATCAAGTGCGGCATCCTTGTAGCCTTCGGCAGTTGTTGCACCTATCATTATAAGGTCTGCAAGAGTGATAAAATCAAGACCTGCTCTCTGACCGTCCGAAAGAGAAGCAACAAGGGGATATATCTCCGTGATGTCCTCATAAACATCTTCATAAGGACGGCTGAAGAAATCAAGGAGCGTGCCGTCATTATATTCTATACTTTCCAGATATTCCTTTATAGCAATATCATTATACGCATCTGCGACCAGCTCTGTATGTACAAGGATCTTCGCATTGGCTTCGGTATATTCCTTTATCTGCTCCTCGGTTGCGTTTTTTATATCGAAGTTCTTTACGATCTCCTCATACTTCTTATATTCTTCTTTATCCTTTTCTTCAATGATCTTCAGAGCATTATCATAATTTTCCAGATGCTCATAAAGCGGATCCCACATATCGAGTATCTTCTGCGCATCATCATCATACAGTTTTGCGATCTCGTCCTTTGCTTCGGTTGGAGGCATATCCGCAGAGTCTATGATATCCTGATATGTTGTTGCGGCAAAGCGGTCGAGCCATGTATCCTCCTCTGTATCGGCTGCTCTGGTGAGGAGGTTTTCCATCAGCAGAGTAGCCTGACCGTTGGACTGTGCGAGGATAGTGAGGATATCTGCATGGTTCTTCTTTGCTTTGTCTGAAAGCTTGTTATAAGCAGCGTCGCCCATTTCAAACTTTGTTTCGTTCAGGAGAAGCTCTCCGAGACCGTTGCCTGTATCGTCGTCGATAAACTTATCGAGGATATCGTGGATATACTTTGCTCTCTGCTTATTTGCTTCGATGTCGGAATTGTAGTTTTCTCTGTATTCGTCGATAGCTGCCTGAAAATTCTCGACGAAGGGGATTATCTGCTCCTTCATCTGCTTTTCCATAAGAGCCTCATAATCCGAAACGCTGTAGCCGCCTTTCATATTCATTAATGCAAGATCGGTTATTGCTTCTTTTCTGTCAGTAGTGGTCTTGTATCCGATAAGAACAACTCTGTCACCCTTTGAGCCGAACCCGCCGCCGGCATTTTCATTGAGGTCAACGGCTTTTTCTCCGTTTCTCAAAATGGTATATCCCTC
Organism: Ruminococcus flavefaciens; assembly: GCA_902792495.1. Lineage (GTDB taxonomy): Bacteria > Bacillota > Clostridia > Oscillospirales > Ruminococcaceae > Ruminococcus > Ruminococcus flavefaciens_Z. The sequence goes on from CADBAC010000357.1 coordinate 2,419, forward strand.
AAGGCTATTGGAGGCATCAAACATATTCTTCCCGACACCTATTCTGACTTCGCTGATATATTCTGTGGGCGCAGCGTCCTGTGCAGCAGCCATTACCTGCATAGGTGGGAGCATTATCATTACCGCTGATATTGCCGCCGCAACAAAAGCACATATTGACCTCTTTTTCATAGCGTTTTACCTCCTTAGATTTACCATGGTCTTAGTATAACATACACAGTGCGACAAA
>CADBAC010000358.1 GCA_902792495.1 Ruminococcus flavefaciens
GAAATAATTATTTCCAGAAATATTGACGAGGAAGAAAAGTGCAGGGCTGTTCTTTACGCCGTTATCTGCGATCTTCACAAAGGATATCTCAGTGTAGGCGGACTTACCTCTGTGGGACGAGGAATTTTTGAAGTCGAAAAAATGGAAGTAAACGGCAGAGTCATTCCCGTAGAAATACTGGACAGTGGCGATATCAGTAAAATGATCGGAGATGAGAAAAAATGAGCATTGGAAATACAGTCAAAGAAAAAACAGGCATTGTAAATGATGTCAACGAGGTCGTAAGCGGAAATATCTCCGACGGTACTATGATACTGATGTATACCGACAGATTCGTTTGCTGTAAACAGCAGAATATAGAGGATATCCCTCATCTGCTGGAAGCAAGGGTATTCAATTCTCATTCCGAGATAAAGATAATGCGTCCGACGATCGCTGATGATTTTTATTATCGTTTCATTGATGATGATGGTCTTGAGTCTGAGTGGTATATAGATGAAGTGCATTACCTCGACATAGACCTTGATAATAAAAAAACATCCGGAAACCACTATGTAACAACAGGAGGCGGAGAGTATGATCTTCCCGTTGAAGGTGCTGAAAGGGTGCGCATAAGAAATTACATCTCGTTTGACGATCAGGATATTGCTCAGATCTCCGATTTCAGAGTAGTTGAATTTCTGAATAAAGGGGGAGAATAATGAACACGTTTATTAATCCTTACACCTTTGTTCCTGTTGAAAAAGGTGAAAAAAAGAATATCAGAGATTATTACGGAAAAGATGCCGAACTTCTCAGCGGAAAGATCGAATGCACTCTGAAAACACGTACTCAGATGTCGATCTGTGAGGCGGAAACAGATAAAAAATTCGGATTTTTCAGCGTTGACGGTAAGCCTGTTATCCCGGGAAGCACTATCAGAGGTGTCATCAGAAACGTTTACGAGACACTTACAGATTCCTGCTTCTCTTCCACAAATGCCGATGATGACGATTACTTTTCATCAAGACTTTCAAAGAAGGAATGCGGACTTCTCGAATATAAAGATGGTCGTTATATTCTTTATCAGGCTAAACGATATAAAGATGAACACAATTCATATCTGGGAGATTTTCCTGAAGGAAAAAAAGTAACATTTGACAGCTATCTGTCCGGATCCGGTACTATCTCATATCTCAGGAATGTTAAAGAGTCAGGCGGAAAAATAACGGGTTACGTTCACAAAGTCGATCGTTTCAAAGGAAAGATAAAGGGCAAGCCCATCGAGAATCTTGACAGCATTTTTGAACAGACCGACAAGAAAGGAACAGAAATATCCGAAAAATACGTTGAAAGGCTGCAAGTGAACATCTCAATGGGTGAGATGAAAAATAAGAAGGAATACGAAAAGCTTTTCGCTAAAATGAAAAAAGGCGAAGCACTGCTCCCTGTCTGGTACACTAAGGATGAAAAAAGCGGTCATTATTATTTCGCCGCATCACAGATGTCCAGAGCGGTTTTCTATAATAAGCCTATCGATATACTTGAAAAGCATAAACTTGACAAGTGTACCGATAAAAAGAATATCTGTGAAGCGTGTGCGCTTTTCGGAATGATAGGGGATAATGACAATTCCATATCATCAAGACTGAGATTTTCCGATGCTGAGTGCCTTACAAACGATCCGCTTGAAAAGGACTATATCAAGGTGATTATGGGCAGCCCGAGACTTTCTTCATTTGAATTCTACCTCAGATATAACGGCGATAATTTTACCGCTGATACTTATGGAGTGAACATCGCAGGAAGAAAATTTTACTGGCATAATAACTCAGGTGAAAAACTTCGATCAACTGAAAAAGAACAGCCGGAAATGGAGCGTTACATTCAGCTTCTCAAGAATGATGTCCGATTCCGATTCAATGTCTATTTCGACAATATCACGGAAGATCAGCTGAAAAAACTCCTCTTTGCCCTTGATCTGGGAGATAACAGCATAGACTCCAATAAGTGCCATAAGATAGGCCACGGCAAACCGCTGGGACTCGGTTCGGCTAAGATAGTATGCGATAAGGTGACAGTCAGAAAGTTTGAGTATCCTAGCTATGAGGAAAAAGAGCGCAATGACCTTATTGACAAAGCCGATGACAGTCTTTTCAGAAATAAGGAGAACGTGGATTATCTGTTGAAAGTCGCTGATTTCAATGCTGTTGGCGGAGAGAAGATAAGCTATCCGTATTATGATAATAAGGACGAGATTTATGAGTGGTTTTCTAAAAACCGCTGGAAGACAAAAGGTAAGATGTTCCATAGAGCATTGCCTCGTCTTAAATCAGATAATCAGGAATTGCCGTGCCATCCTGAACCGGATAATAACGGAAACGGTGGTTATACTGACCGCAAATCAAAACCGTATCAGGGAAAAATGCAGTTTGGCGACAGCAGTTCAGGCGGTTTTATGAGCAGTATAAAACAAAAAGGCAAAAAGAAATAACGAAAAAGCTCACAGTTCAACGCTGTGAGCTTTTTGCTGCATTTAAAAATCTGCCTTTATCTGTCCCATACCTATGGCTGTTTTTATGCCCAGACCCGAAAATTCCGAGAATCTGCACAGCATTCGGATATAGCTTCTGAAATCCTTATCGCCTTTGACCGTGAATGTGATA
>CADBAC010000359.1 GCA_902792495.1 Ruminococcus flavefaciens
CCCGTGCCGTTTTCACCCACAAAGAAAGTTACCGCATTGTCAAGGTTCAGTTCATCCATATCCGCAAGACTTCGCACCGCAGGTATCTCCGCCGCATATTCCAGCTGTGGAGTAAGCGTATTCAGCTTTGCGCTGATAATGAAACTCATATCCACCACTCGGGAGTGAGTTCGCCCAGCTTCATTACAACATTGTTTTTGTAGTCTATCATTATGTCAATATCCTTGTATGTGTCGGGCATAAGCTGTACCATAAGCTCACGGCAAGCGCCGCATGGCGCTCCCCTGCCCTCAACAGGAGGGATGCAAAGCACCTTGTCTATCTCCTGTTCGCCGTTCGTTATCATTTTGAAAATGGCATTTCTCTCAGCGCATATGCCGAGAGTTGAACAAGTGTCAATGCATACGCCTGTGTATATCTTTCCCGATTTACTGAGAACTGCCGCAGAAACTTCGCCTGCTGTGACATACTCGGAAATTCTTCTCGGATTCAGTACAGCCTTAGCCGCATCGTACATTTCTTCCCAAATCTTTTCCATAGCCTTACCTCACAATAACGCCCTTGCTGCGGCAGTAGTCCTTGACCTCGCCCACAGTCAGTTCCTTGAAGTGGAAAAGCGAAGCCGCAAGAGCCGCAGTTGCACCTGTTTTCTCGAAAACTTCATAGAAATCGTTTATCTTTCCTGCGCCGCCGCTGGCAATTACGGGAATTGAGCAGTTGTCGCATACTGCCTTCAGCATGGCGATGTCAAAGCCTTCCTTTGTGCCGTCAGCGTCAATGGAGTTGAGACATATCTCGCCTGCGCCCAGCTTTTCGATAGTGTGTACCCAGTCGATAAGGTCGATGCCCATATCCTTGCGTCCGCCGTTGATATAGACTGTCCACTTGTTGTCGGCTATCTTCTTTGCGTCGATTCCCACGCAGATGCACTGACTTCCGAAAACGTCAGCGCCGTCCTTGATAAGCTGAGGATTCTGCACAGCCTGGGAGTTTACGGATACCTTGTCCGCACCTGCACGAAGCGCCTCACGGATATCGTCAACAGTCTTGATGCCGCCGCCCACTGTCAGCGGTACGAACACCTTTTTAGCCGTGTCACGCACAACATCGAGAAAAACTCCACGTCCCTCGAATGATGCTGTTATATCGTAGAAAACCAGCTCATCAGCGCCCTGTTTGTTGTACTCCTCAGCACATTCAACGGGGTCTCCTACGTCCTTTACTCCTTCAAAATTTACGCCCTTTACTACCTTGCCGTTTCTAACGTCAAGGCAAGGGATGATTCTTTTTGCAAGCATTTATTTCACTTCCTTAATTTAGTTCCTATTATTACGCCAATTATCATAAATACAGTCAGAACGATCTCACCGATGATAATATAACGTTTTGATTTTTTCAGCCTTACTTTGCTGTCGATCGCTATAAAAGCCCACGGTATAATAAATAATGGCAGTTTCTGATGATCCCTTACGGATATGCCGAATGTGAACATTCTCGTCTGATGTATCACGCAATGCGCCCATATAGTGTAGAATACTGCCCAGAACAGCTTCATTGAATCACAAGCGATAAGCAGGATCTTCCTTACGAAAATATCATCATCTTCGCTTAGTTTTTTACTTATGCATTTTGCTCTGCTGACTGCGATGTCTCCGACCGTAAACACTATTGCCAGACCGAAACCTGCCATAAACGGGAAAAAAGCAAGCCACTTTGAATAGTACACATCGAACTCGTTGTCCTCGCCAAAATGAATGCCTATTTCTTCGGGGAAATCACCGTAGACTCTAAGCATATAAACGAAATAGAAAAAGAGCATACCAAACGACAGGATATTTACTGCAATGCGGATGATGCTCCTTTTTTTCATTGCTTGTCCCTCCCTGTGAACATTTTCACGGAAGTATATGCCAGAACAGGCAGTGCCACAAGTTCAGCCACACCGAGTATTCGTTTCAGCATATCGGGAATATCTGCGCCGATAATATTTGTTATGCTGATTATCAGTGTGCAGATGCTTATGACCAGAAGCGATATCGTCCACGCTTTAGTCGGTTTTACATTTTTCATATCACTTCACCGCATACTCAACTGCTTCTTTGAGGTTCAGAGTGCCCTTATAGATGGACTTTCCGCAGATAGTTCCGTAAAGTCCCATTTCCTTGCAGGCTATGATGTCGTCCATTGTGTGAACTCCGCCGCTTGCCACGATGTTTGCACGTCCCTCTGTAGCGCCAGCCAGTTTCTTCAGCTGTTCACGGTTAACGCCTGAGAGTGTGCCGTCCTTGGAAATATCGGTGAAAATGAAGTATTTAACTCCCGATTCTATCATCTTGTCAGCAAGGTCGATGTAGTGAACATCGGAACTTTCAAGCCAGCCCTCGGTAGCAACCATTTCGTTCATTGCGTCGATCCCTACAACTATCTTCTCACTGCCGAACTTTTCAACGGCATCGCAGACAAGCTTGGGATTCTTGAGTGCGGCAGAACCGAGTATAACACGAGTAATGCCCATTTCAAGGTACTCGCGGATAGTCTCAAGACTGCGGATACCTCCGCCTATTTCAACTTTAAGTCCAGTCTTTTCAGCAACGTCAGTGTAAATTTTCGTATTGACCGGTCTGCCCTCTGTTG
>CADBAC010000360.1 GCA_902792495.1 Ruminococcus flavefaciens
ATTGTTTTTATTTCTAACAATAGTGTTACTGCCTTTAACAGTAAATGCAGAAGTCTGTGATTTAGACAAAATTATAATCAGTTCAAAAAGAGGATACAAATGATTGAAGTTTCAAACCTGTCAAAGCATTTTGTGATGACAGGTTCTGAGAAAGGAGTGATACCATGACTGTCGAACCCAATTATCTGAGCGGAGGTGACGCACCTATCTTAGCTTCATTCAAACCACAGGAGATAACAGCCTCAGAAGGGGACAGCGTGAACGAGCTTATCATGAAATGCTCGGATTCAAAGGAATGCCTTGAAAAGCTGTACCTTATGTTCAAAGGCAGCGTTTTTGCAATTGCTTTCGGTATAACATCGGACTATCATCTATCAGAGGACTGCGTCACGGAGACCTTTGTCCGTCTTGCACAGGTCAGAAAATTCTCCGCAAAGAAGGGCGATGGAAAGGGTTTCATTCTTACAATAGCCCGCAACGTTGCATTAGAGTTCCGCCGCCGCTACAGAAGGGAGACTGAATCAGACCCCATAATCCAGAGCTACGGCGAGGCTGAAAAAACTGTCGAGGACAGTATTTACATAAATCAGCTCCTGAAATATCTCAACGACAAGCAGAGACAGACAGTAGTGCTGAAATGCTGTGCAGAGCTTACTTTCAGGGAGATAGCCGGAATTATGAAATGCCCTGAGACCACCGTCAAATCAAGGTATAAAAAGGCAATATCAATTTTAAAAGAAAAGGCAGGTGAATAACGATGACAGATAAGGATCTTGAAAAGGATCAGGAGTTTGAGAAAATGCTGAAAGATAAAATGGAGGAGCTTTCCGACTCCGTTGATTGCTTCGGCAAAATATCCGAAAGAGTTTTCTGCGAGGAAGATGCGGATTATTCCGACAGCGAGTTCGTCGTTACTGACCTTGAAAATGTCACGGGCAGACGGCGATTCTCTCCGCTGATAAAGATAGCTGCGGCAGGCCTTGCTGCGGTATTTGCAGTCAGCGTTATCCCGAGAACGGCATTTTTCCGCAATTTTATGTGCAATGTCAGCACGACCAGCAACAGTACATTCGCTACAGCCACAGCATCAGTGCTTGATAATACAACTCCTGACAGCGGCATGGAATTCCATGTTTATGATGTCAGCCTTGATGAGTACATCAGCAAGGATGTAATGGTGACTCCGCTTTACAGCTGTCCGTTTGAGGATATCGGACGAGACAACGTGAGAGTGCGTGTGTTCGTCAGAACATACAACGATGTGGCCACAAATCAGATGTATGCCGTAGAATACAGCGGAGAATACAAACAGGCAAACTTCATAGCTGTTGCTGACACAGGCATAGAATTTACCGATGAACAGCTGGCAGAAGCCTATGAAGGCATTGAGCAGATAAAGGATACGGCTATCGAGTTCGACCTTTACACATACTGCGATACTATGTCGTTTACACATTATAGCATATTCAGCTCGGGCGACGGTATCTATCCGCTGTCTTCATCATTCATCTTCTACAAAAACGGTGATGATATGCTGTATGAAACATTCCATGATATCATCAGAGAAGGCGGTTATCAGCCCTATGATGTCAGCCCGTCTGATGTGCGCTGGAAAAAATCGGTCTACTCCGACGGTACTTCTGCGCTTCCTTCGTCAAGAGGCACAGAGTACAAGAAGGTGACAGATGTGGACGGAGAAGAACCGCTCGATCAGCTTGATTCCTTCCTTACCTTTTCCCCTTATACTAATAAAGAGATCGTGTCGGAATACACTTCTGTCCACTATATCGAGGGTCAGTATTTCAAATTTGATGTTCCCGTGGACTATGCAGACCTTCAGACGCTTACTATAAGTCTTTTCGGTAAAAGTTCGATGTACTTTGAGCTTTCGAGCCAGAGTGATCCTAAGCTTCCTGTAAACAGCGATGATGAATCGCTTGTGACTGAAATAAGCAGAGATGAAGCTGCAAAAACAGGCGGTGTATACTATGTGGATTTCGGAAACCTTTACATCACAGAAGCCGACGATCAGGCAATGAAGATCAGTGAAGAAGTACATAGAATTCTTGAAGAAAAGGGAATATCAGGAGCCGTAAGCGAAAAAGAAGATGCTGAAATACAGAAACATATTCAGGAAGAACTTGACAAGGCAGTTGATGCTGAAGAAAGACGAAAAGAAGCCGAGGAGTCAGCTGAGAAAGCTTATAAGGTATATCAGCAGAATGAAGAAGCGATTCAGCAGACCGAGGTCGAGATCAGCATTGATGATGCTGACGGAAAAGACGTTATGATAATACAGAAGACGACAGAAAAATAAGAACTTGCAAAAGAAAGTCAACATACAAATTTTGCCTTAACGGTAACTATCGGAGGAAAGCCTTTCACATGGAAGGTTTTCCTCCGTTTTTTTTAGGTCGGAATGGCAGCTTTTTTATTCTGTATCAGGTGGGCTTTGTGCGGTGTTGCCTTAAAGGAAGCCAAAGAGGAACACCTCTTGGAGGAGAGGGAGAGGGGACCAATAAAACCCAAACAAAAGTCGGCATTCCCCTCTCCCCCTCCTCCAGTCGGTTTTCCTCTCTGGACTCTCTTTTCCCTCAACCTCCACCTCCTCACCCTTTGCCTCCTTTTA
>CADBAC010000361.1 GCA_902792495.1 Ruminococcus flavefaciens
TGCTGATATCCTCCTCATCGACGATATCCAGTTTTTTGCAGGAAAAGAACGTATGCAGGAAGAATTCTTCCATACCTTCTATAAACTCCATCAGGAAGGCAAACAGATAGTTATCACATCTGATAAGCCGCCAAAGGAACTCATAACCCTCGAATCACGTCTCAGAACACGTTTTGAGGGCGGACTTATTGCCGATATTTCGGCTCCTGACTACGAAACACGTCTTGCTATCATAAACCGCAAGAGCGAACTTCTCGACCTCAAAATGCCTGCCGAGGTATCAGAATTTATGGCAAACCGCCTTAAATCCAATATCCGTCAGCTTGAAGGAGCTGTCATACGCCTTAAAGCACTCAACCACTTCGCAGGAAGTCCGATAACAATATCAATGGCTCAGAGCGTTATCCGCGATGTTCTTACTGATGAACAGCCGATTCCGATAACCGTAGAGAAGATAATTTCAGAAGTATCTACAGTTTACGGCGTATCACCGGAAGACCTCCGCTCAAATAAGCGCTCACAGCAGATATCTATCGCGCGTAAAGTTGCTATCTACGTTGTAAGAGAAATAACACAGATGCCGCTTGCTTCAATAGGTACAGAATTCGGCGGACGCGACCACTCAACTATCGTTTATTCCGTGAACAGTGTTACTGACGCTATCCAGAAAGACGCTAACCTCAGCAACCTTGTTAACGATATAATAAAAAACATCCGCGACAAGAGCAAATCCTGATGTTAAAACGATGAGAAAACTGAACGGTGAAAATGTTGAATAAACTTTTTTCCACCGAGTTTTAAACATAGTGTTGAAAACTCGGTGGAATACTCAAATATGCTATTTCACAGGAAATAATTCCCATGGAAATTTTCTCTTAACAGTTTTCAACCATCGACAGTATTCAACTTCAACCATGAAAACAGACGTGGAAAATGAAAAATGCCGGTTCAACAAAATCCTCAACTTTTTCTCAACTTCAACTCCACAGGCTTAAACTTATTCCACAGCAAAAACACCCCCTGCGGACATCCTCAACATTTCACACAAATCTCACAACACCGCAGTGTGGACAAGCTTTTGGCTTGATATAGCCGTGAACTGCCTGTCCTGACTTTTCCACAGCCCCTACTATTACTACTATAAAATTATTCTTATCTTATCTTTGTTATATCATGCAGACTTTGATAAAGTCTGTCAGAACTTGTTCTCCTGCTTATCTGCATCTTATCTTATCTATGTTAAAAACTTATCTTACACAGCGAGAACATCTTCTCTATGACATTACCGTTACTCTGGAGGTAATATATAAATGAATTTCATCTGCAACAAATTTGAACTCGCTGATGCTATCGGAAACGTATCACGAGCAGTTCCACAGAAATCTACAATACAGGCTCTTGAAGGAATAAAGGTCAGAGTTTCACCTAATGAGGTAGAACTTACAGGCTTTAACCTTGAAATGGGTATCAGAACTACCATTACTGCCAATACTCAGGACAGCGGTGAATTCGTAGTAAGTGCAAGACTTTTCAGCGAATTTGTAAGAAAGATGTCCGGTGATGAGGTAACCATTGATGTAGACGATAACAATATGGTACAGCTTTCAAGCGTAGCTACAGAATGTTCGTTCGTAGCAATGTCAGCAGAGGAATACCCCGACCTTCCGGTAGTTGACTCTCAGAGAAGCTTCTCTGTAAAGCAGACAACTCTCAGGTCTATGATAAATATGACAAGCTATGCCGCTTCACTCAACGAAAGCAAACCGGTTCTCACCGGCGAACTTTTCGACATTGAAGATGGTAAATTCAACCTCGTTGCTATCGACGGCTTCCGCCTTGCTATAAGAGGTGAACTTACAGAAAGCAGTGAAAAATTCCATTTCGTTGTACCTAAAAAGGCACTTCAGGAAGTTTCGACCCTTATAAAGGACGACGAGGACAAAAACTGCGTTATATGCATCAATGAACGTCACATCATTTTCGAGATAAACAATGTTTTCGTTATCTCAAGACTTCTTGAGGGAGCTTTCCACAATTACAAGCTCAGCATTCCTTCCGGCTTCAAGACTGAAGTCATCATTACAAAGAAAGACTTTATCAACAGCCTTGAGAGATGCTCACTCATTATTGACGATAAAAACAAGTCGCCTATCCGCTGTGAAGTCGGAAACGGCGTTATCAAAATCAGCTGCAAGACCGGCATAGGCAGGGTTAATGACGCTATATCTGCCGATATTTCGGGCGAAACAGTGACTATAGGATTCAATAACAAGCTCGTTCTTGAGGCACTCCGTGCCGCTGAGGGCGACAAGGTAAGAGTTCGCTTCAACGGCGCAATGAAGGTAATAGAGATACTTCCGCTTGAGGGCGAGAGCTACATTTACCTCATCATGCCGATTCAGCTCAAAAACTGAACTTCATAAGGAGGTTCGCTATGGCAGAACAGATAAAGATAACTACAGAGTTCATCAAGCTTGATGCTCTGCTGAAATTTGCATCTCTCGTCGGTTCGGGCGGAGAAGCAAAAATGCTCATACAGGACGGTCAGGTCCTCGTCAACGGCGAGGTCTGCACCATGCGCGGCAAGAAGATACGTCCCGGCGACAGAGTGTCTGTATCCGGCGGCGG
>CADBAC010000362.1 GCA_902792495.1 Ruminococcus flavefaciens
TCACATAAAAAAGTATGGTGGAAGTGTCGTAAGCGTCAAATAAAAGACGTATTCCTCAAAAAAGGAATCTGATGTATAATAAAGTCTAAGCAGCTCCGTAGACTAAATTAGAGTATCTAAAATAGTCTATGGAGTAAACTGGACTAAATTAGACATAGGGGGAATACGGAAATGAAAATAACGACAGCTATTACCAATGTCAAGAGAGATGTACAGCTGCAGGAATGGAGTGAGCAGATCAAAGCACAGCAGGAAAGCGGTATGACCGTAACAGCGTACTGTGCTCAGAACGGGATCAATATTAAGACATATTACTATCGTCTTCGTAAAGTTCGGGAGCAGTGTTTGGAATCTGAACCGGCAATAGTGCCTGTAGCTGTTCCAAGAGCGACATCTGATATTCGTATTGAGAAGAATGGCTTGCAAATATCACTTCCGTCAGATATTTCAGCAGATACTTTGCTTGCATTAGTACATGAATTATGCTGAATGATCTGTCATTAGATAAGCAGGTATATATCGTCACAGGGTATACAGATCTTAGGCGGTCAATAGACGGACTTGCAATGATAATAAAAGCACAGTTACAGCTTGATCCGTATAGTACGGCGTTGTTTTTGTTCTGTGGCAGACGCTGCGACCGCATTAAAGGACTTCTATGGGAAGGTGACGGATTTCTGCTTTTGTATAAGCGTCTTGACAACGGAAGATTCCAATGGCCGCGTAATGAAACAGAAGCTTTACTGCTCACACCACAGCAGACACGATGGCTTCTTGAAGGCTTAAAAATAGAGCAGCCTAAAGCTATCCGTGAAGGGAAACCAAGCATATTGTATTAAGAAAATTCTGCGATATTTCTTGATTCTTCGGCAGTTTTATGGTATAATATATATATCATAAACGAAATGGAGGAACGCAGTATGTCTGAGCAGAATACAGTAAATAATGATATATCATTGGCTCAGGAAAATGCTGCGCTCCGTAATAAAGTTACAGTGCTTGAAGAACAGCTTTCTCTTATGCAGGAACAACTTGCATGGCTGAAGAAACAGGTATTCGGAAGGAAAACTGAACAAACTTCTGTAATTATGGGAAGCGATATGCAGCTTTCATTCTTTCCTGTGACCGATGATAAAAACAGTCATGTTACTGATAAGACTATTACCGTCCCCGAGCATAAGCGAAAGAAAAAGCGTACTCATGATGAATGGATGAGCGAATTGCCGGTTGAAGAGGTATTACATAAAGAAAACGCTCCTAAATGTGATAAATGCGGCTCTGATATGACGGAGATCGGTGAGGATAAATACGATGAACTGATATACACTCCTGCTAAATTTCATATCCGCCGTCACATAGTAAAGGTATACAAGTGTATCAAGTGCGGTACAGCTCCTGAAGTAAGCACAGAACCATGCAATATCATACGTGCGGAACATCCTGAGCTTATGATACCGGGAAGCTATTGTTCTCCTGAGCTCCTCGCTCATATTATTTATGAGAAGTTCTGCAAGGCAGTACCACTGCACAGGCAGGAGAAAGACTTCAAATCTAAAGGCATCCCATTACTTAAAGCAACTATGTCGAACTGGGTATGCTATGCAGCTGAGAAGTGGTGTGCTCCAATAGTGCGGAATATGAAAGAAAAGCTGTTATCAGAAAAGATCATCCATGCTGATGAAACAGTATTTCAGGTACTGCACGAAAAAGGCAGAAAAGCAACGACCGATTCAAGAATGTGGGTATACTGTAACGGAAAGATCAATGACCGCAGTAACATCATTTTTGATTATCATCCTACAAGGAAAAGTGAAAATGCAGTCAGATTTCTCGGAGATTTTGATGGTTTCCTTGTATGTGACGGTTATGCAGCATACAATGCACTGCAAAAGGCAAAGAGATGCGGCTGTCTCACCCATGTCAGAAGATACTGGGTAAACGCACTGCCAAAAGAAAAATCAGCATACGAAACATCGGCAGCAGCTAAAGGTGTAGATTTCTGCAACAGGATCTACCATGAAGAAAAACTGTTGACTGAGCTTACCGCTGAGGAAAGATATGAGCAGCGTCTTGTAAAGATCAAGCCTTTACTTGATGCTTTCTTTGCATGGGCTGAAGAACTTCAGGTCAGCGGTAAGAACAAGCTTGTCGACGCAGTCAGATATACTCTAAATGAAAAGAAATATCTGTATACTTTTCTTGAAGACGGAGATGTTCCCATCGATAACAACAGAGCCGAAAACGCTATCAGACCATTTACAGTAGGCCGTAAGAACTGGCTCTTCAATAATACGGAGCGTGGTGCAAAATGCAGTGCTCTTTTATACTCGATAATATCAACAGCACAGGCTAACGGTATGGACGTTGAAAAGTATCTGACCAACCTGTTCTCAAATCCGGCAGGCACGATACTCCTGCCATGGAATAATTGATAAAGTTTATCCTCGCCATCGGCGAGGATATTTTTGTATCTTATGGGACGCGCTTTATTTGACGCTTACGAAAAAGAAGAAAATAGTGATCATATCTTCCAAAGAATCGCTGAATAGTCGAACGACATTAACGGACATGCTGCTGGCTTCACTTTATGAATTCAAGGATAGTAATAAAGACAAT
>CADBAC010000363.1 GCA_902792495.1 Ruminococcus flavefaciens
TAACTTCTTCGGTAATTTCTTCAGTAATTTCTTCAGTAATTTCTTCAGTAATTTCTTCAGTAATTTCTTCTGTAACTTCCTCTGTTTCGGCTTCTGTTGGTGTTTCTGTTGCTGCTTCTGTAGTGACGGCAGTTTCTTCCGCTGACGATGGCTGTGTATCGCTCTGCGTACATGACGCAAATGACAGCATACCACAGAGAAGAAGTGCTGATATGATTTTTTTCATTTTTGCTCCTTTTTTGTTGGTGCATCAATATAACCGTTAGCCGAGCAGCGGACTGTCGTGGACAGCCCCCTGAAATGCCAACAGCAAATATATAGTTTATTTTTACATACTTTAACAATAAATGCAAGTCTTTTTTTCTGAATTTATAATTCGTCCAATATTTTTGTATAAAATCAACGTTTTTCAACAGTATAATTTTACCAGATTCTATATGGCATTTCTCAAAGAGATATGGTATAATAGTAAGTAACTGGAATAGTGTGTCTTTCGGGACTGCTGTTCGGTAATGTTAAAAATGGAGGTATACACCAATGGCAAATAAGTATTGTTACCTTTTCTCAGAAGGTAATGCCAACATGAGAGAGCTTCTCGGCGGTAAGGGTGCAAACCTGGCTGAGATGACAAACATCGGTCTCCCTGTTCCTCAGGGCTTCACTATCACAACTGAGGCTTGTACTCAGTACTACGAGGACGGCGGTATCTCAGATGAGATCCAGGCTGAGATCAACGAGTATATCGTAAAAATGGAAGGAATCACCGGCAAGAAGTTCGGCGACAAGGAGAATCCTCTCCTCGTTTCTGTTCGTTCAGGCGCAAGAGCTTCAATGCCAGGTATGATGGATACAATCCTTAACCTCGGTCTCAACGAGACAGTTGTTAATACAATCGCTGAAAAGTCAAATAACCCAAGATGGGCTTGGGACTGCTACAGAAGATTCATCCAGATGTATTCTGACGTAGTTATGGAAGTTGGTAAGAAGTACTTTGAAGAGCTTATCGACAAGATGAAGGAAGAAAAGGGCGTTACTCAGGACGTTGAGCTTACAGCTGACGACCTCAAGACACTCGCTGGCCAGTTCAAGGCTGAATACAAGGCTAAGATCGGCGCAGACTTCCCTGACGATCCTAAGGAGCAGCTCATGGGCGCTATCAAGGCTGTATTCCGTTCATGGGACAACCCAAGAGCTAACGTTTACAGACGTGATAACGATATCCCATTCTCTTGGGGTACTGCTGTTAACGTACAGTCAATGGCTTTCGGTAACATGGGTGATGACTGCGGTACAGGTGTTGCATTTACTCGTGACCCTGCTACAGGTGAAAAGAAGCTCATGGGTGAGTTCCTGACAAACGCACAGGGCGAAGACGTTGTTGCAGGCGTTCGTACTCCTATGCCTATCCAGCAGATGGCTGATACATTCCCGGAGGCTTTCAAGCAGTTCCAGGAAGTTTGCCAGACTCTCGAAAATCACTATCACGATATGCAGGATATGGAGTTCACTGTTGAAAACAAGAAGCTCTATATGCTCCAGACAAGAAACGGTAAGAGAACTGCACAGGCTGCTCTCAAGATCGCTTGTGACCTCGTTGATGAGGGCATGAAGACAGAGCAGGAAGCTGTTGCAATGATCGACCCAAGAAACCTCGATACACTTCTCCACCCACAGTTCGATGCTAAGGCTCTCAAGGCTGCTACTCCTATCGGCAAGGGTCTTGGTGCTTCACCAGGTGCTGCTTGCGGTAAGGTCGTATTCACAGCTGACGACGCTGTTGCATGGGCAGAAAAAGGCGAGAAGGTCGTTCTCGTTCGTCTCGAGACATCACCTGAGGATATCACAGGTATGAAGGCTGCTCAGGGTATCCTGACAGTTCGTGGCGGTATGACATCTCACGCTGCTGTTGTTGCTCGTGGTATGGGTGAGTGCTGCGTTTCAGGCTGCGGCGACATCAAGATGGATGAAGCTAACAAGAAGTTTGAACTCGGCGGAAAGACCTTCAAGGAAGGCGACTACATCTCAATCGACGGTACAACAGGTAACATCTACGACGGTATCATCGATACTGTTGACGCTCAGATCGCTGGTGAGTTCGAGAGAATCATGAACTGGGCTGATAAGTACAGAACTCTCAAGGTTCGTACAAACGCTGATACTCCTGCTGACGCTAAGAAGGCAAGAGAGCTCGGCGCTGAGGGTATCGGTCTCTGCCGTACAGAGCATATGTTCTTCGAGGCAGACAGAATCGCTGCTTTCAGAGAAATGATCTGTGCTGACACAGTTGAGGGCAGAGAAGCTGCACTCGCTAAGATCGAGCCAATGCAGCAGGCTGACTTCGAGGCTCTCTATGAGGCACTCGAGGGTAACCCTGTTACTATCAGATTCCTGGATCCTCCTCTCCACGAATTCGTTCCTACAGAGGAAGCTGACATCAAGCTTCTCGCTGATTCACAGGGCAAGTCCGTTGAGGATATCAAGAACATCATCGCTTCACTCCACGAATTCAACCCAATGATGGGTCACCGTGGATGCCGTCTTGCTGTAACATATCCTGAGATCGCTGCAATGCAGACAAAGGCTGTTATCAAGGCTGCTATCAA
>CADBAC010000364.1 GCA_902792495.1 Ruminococcus flavefaciens
TCGGAATAGCGATGACGTGCCAGATATGACATTTCATCGAAATCAAAACTTTCATCTTCATATTCGAGATTTCCGAAACCGCTGTTCTGATAGGTGCTGTCTGTCAAAGTGTTATAAAAGCACGGTCTGACCTGTTCATCAACGCATGGTACAAGATGCAGTTTTTGTTCATCACCCTGCCACAAATCAATACTGTAAATCGTTCCACGGAAATAACGGCTGTCGAGCTTGTCGGCTGTGTTTATCGTGCCGATAACCAGTTCACATGATGATGTAAACTCCATATCTCCAAAGGTCATAATGATGATACCGTCACGCTTCAAGCCGTCTTTCGATAATTCCAAAGTCAGCGATATGTCGCTGTAATCGTCAACTTCTTCCGTCACACTCTGACCACCGTAAACACAGGTTATGTGTTTGCTGTCCGTCAGAAATATACCAAACATATCAGTTGTTTTATCTGTCCTTGCACCGAAAAGTGCAACATTTCCGAAAGTTGATGTTTTGAAAGTCACAGACACTTTCATATCATTTCCGGGCAGAAGTCCCGTTCGGATACACTGACCGCCTTTGAAGATGATTGAATCAACAAAAGCCCTGTTGTGCATAAGCCGATAAAACTTGTTGTACTTATCGGACAACAAATATTTTCTTTCAAATGGCGGTGCAAGGTCAATAATGGAATATTCAATATCAAACATCTTGCCTTTATCGTCCTTATGGTAAAAAGAAATGTACTGCTGTTGAGTGACAACAATCGTAAAATCGGCATTCATGCCCCCGTTGATACGGTTAGTTCCGAGATAACCTGCGGCATTTGGTGCTTTGATGATGTTAAGGAACATATCGCCCGTTTCAAAGAAAACCCACTCATACACCAAACGCACATCTTCGGAAATGTTGTTATACTGTGCGTAGCCCTCCCAGCGGATCTTCAGAAATCGGTACGCACCGAAAAGACTGCCCTCTTCACGGTAGAAATCATACATAGCAGCATCTCTGCGGCACACAAGCAGGTGTTCAGCATTCGTGCCAAGACCGATAAAACTGTTGCCGCTGACAAAGATATTTGAAATTGGTGTGCCGTTGAAATTAAACCAGTCTGCACCGACAAATTGTATCACATCATCATCGTGGCGGGCATTTATAACAAGATGTTCCATGTTCTCTGTCGTGTTCATCATCGCACCAACAGAATCATAAACTGCCATTTCTTCGCACCTCCAAACTGTCTATTCTTGCAAACTGCTCTGTATTGATATCCAGTCTGCTCATTCTGCCCTCATCAATGGGAACTTCAAAACTTGCAAAGCTATAGTTAGTCTGAATTTCAAAGGCTGTTTCCGACTTGACATACTGTCGGTTAAAGGTCATTTCTGCCCTGTCGGCAGGTTCTATGATTTCCGTAACGATAATGGGATTCATTTGCGGCTCTGCAATGAAACGAAGTGTTGTCAGCTTACCGAATCCTGCCGGAATAAATGTATCTGTCAGTCTTATCGGCTTTGGAACCTCTGTGTATGGCACAATAATTTCATTTGTCTTTCTGACATCAACAACACCAAGACTCGGAACAAGAGTAAACTTTTCTTCAAACGACAATCTACCGTCCCACGCATTTCCGGCACTGAGTCCCTGACCTGTGATAGTGCAAAGTGCCTGCATCCTGTCAATAAAAGCTGAGCCGCCCGTCACAGACAACCGCACATTAAAAGTGTTGTAGGCATTTGCTTCCAGTTTTGAGATCGGATAATACAAATTGAGGATATGCTTTCCGCTGTGCCAAGTTTCGATAGGGTAATAAGTGTTCATTACATTGTCGTTGATGACATATGTAACTTTCAAAGTTACCCTGCCGTCCTCGTTCCAGGACATTACCACATCTTTATTATCAATCTTTGCTGTTGCTGATTTTTGAATACTATCCGCTGTAATATCAACCAAAATACTGCCGTGAAACTCTGCGTCTGTATCGTCCTGCGATGCAAATTCCATGCTGACAACTTCCGTATCGTTTTCACCAACTGTAAACGGTGATGAGTTCATATACGAGTGGACAGTAATCTTTCCAACTTCTACAGCATTAAGCAAACCAGCGATATTTTTATCGTTCTTGCTTTTTGCCTGTGATAATCTCGGATTCTTGCCGACACACTTCAAAGAGGTCTTCCCGTTGATTTTGACGGTCATTCCGGTAATGGCTGCTATTTGCGTTTCATCAGCCTGACCGCCCGAAAAAGAAATGACATCGCCAATGTCAAGTGCCGGATTGCCGATCGTTTCGGAATCGAAAGGTACATATCTGACTTTTGAAATGTCATTCAGAATATTTCTGATTATCTTTTCTCCGGTATCTCTCAGTCCAAACTGCAACAGAGGATTAACACCAAGGTTCATTGTCAGCCCATCATCGGGAGTGGCGGCATAATACTCTGCTGTTGCCGTCTTTTGATTGGTGGAATTAACGGCTGTATAGCGTGTGATGAAATCTGAAAAACTGCTTGAAAATCGTTGCTTATCCGATATTTGCATAACAGGCACATTGCTGTATTTCCTCAGCTCAAGTTTTCCTTGGCGGTTGATCTGACAGTAACAGCCTAAATGCCATATAGATATTTACCGTTTGGCATTTTTTCAATATCGGCTCTTATGTGTGCAAAGGGTACATGACAGTTCTCACAGGCAAGGGATAAAAAATCATACGGAGTGCCGCTTGACAGCTTATTCCGAAAATTTTTCTCGAAATTCAGCATACAATCATACGCTTTGATTTCAAGCGTTTTTATACTGCGGTTCGCTTCACTTATTTCAAAAATACCCATCGGCACTTCTTCATACTCGCCGCCAACATCGAGATGAAATGAAAGGGTTATCGTGCCGCCCTCTAAACTGTAGCGGTCAATATCCGTGAAAAGAGAAATACCCATCTCCGCCGCATAGACCGTACCGAGTTCTATCTCTGTATTGCCACAGCATTGACGAGTGATGTAGCCGCTGCCTTTTACAATATCTTTGTTCTCAAATTGGTATTTCTGTCCTTTTTTCGTGGTTATC
>CADBAC010000365.1 GCA_902792495.1 Ruminococcus flavefaciens
GCCGTCCTCGACAGCCATTACAGTAGCGCATATCCTTGCGTCAAGAGTTACAAGCGTACTGTTCTCGTCATATTCCGATTTCAGCGACGCATCATAGCTCATGACTTCAAGCGTTATGTCATTCACGCTATCACCGCTTATACCTTGTACATCTATTACCTGTGTGAATGGTATATTGAATGTCATAGTATCCGCCGAACCTGTTTCTATATCCGTAACATAAAGAAGTCTTAAAACCGCCTCTCCGTTAAGCATGAGCTTATCGGAAAGTGCTTTGACGCTTTCCCTGCGAACACTCAGCTCAGACCTTATGATACTTTCCGGCATGCCCTTGCCCTGACCTATATCAAGAGTTTCGGTTATAGAAAACATCTGCTGACCTGTTCCGCAAAGGCGGCTGTAATGCTCGGTATGAGTTTTCTGGCGTATGTCATCTCCGACTATTCCGCTGCATATCTCCTGTTCTGTTTTTGCATATACTACTGTACTTACAGTAAATGCTCCGTGTATGTCAACTCTTCTCGGACTCAGCGCACGACAGTTGAGATAATCCGTTCTCAGCTTAACGACAGAAACAGGGTCTTTCAGGTCGGGCTTTATCTTTAAGCTGCATGAAAACGGACTGTTATGCTCACATGAGCGTATCGCCTGTTTTTTCGAGTCAAGATAATAAAGTGTTATTAGCGCATTTCCTTCTATCTCCAGTCTGTCGCCTGCAATGCTTTTCCCGACGACTGACGGGCATATCCTGCATTTGAGTATTCTTTCAATATCGGGACAATAATCCGGCAAACTAAGGTCAAGGTCTACAGGCTGTTCCGAGCTGCCCTCGAATACAGCCTCGCATACGGGACAGATCTCCTTTTTAAGCTGATATTCCATATCCGCATTCCTCTCTAATCATTTTTTCTCTCCATTTATATTCAACTGTTCACTGAAATATAACGGAAATAATAAAATAGTCAGGAGTATTGGAATTATCCGCAAAAAAAGCCGTGTTCCTGAGATCAAGAACACGGCTGCATATTTTAAAGCTCAAAATCCTCCCATGAACCCGAAGCATATTTGAACTTTGTTTTTTCATTACTTTTTCCTGCCTTTGGTTCAACTGATGTATCTATACGGAATATCTGACCTGCGTTTTTATGGTCATCATAGTCCATATTCTCTGTCTGATAAGCAATAACGCCTTTTCTGACATCTTCATCCTTCACGCCTGAGCTGAATACTATCTTGGTTGGTCCCATTGGCATTACTGCGCGATAAATATCCGTTCCTTCTACCCTTTCAAGCTCAATGCCCGGCCATTCGTTTCCGTAAAAGCCTCCGCTTATCTTATTTGTCGGTATAGCATCCCACCAATAAGCAAATACCTTATCCCATTTTGTCTGACTGTTATCGAAATAGATGAAATTTTCCTTTACACTGAGTCCCGGATCATCGGGTGATATGCTTATCGCAGGGGGAATATCTGATATACCGGTTCTGTTTTCATATTTTACCGGTACACCGCATTCCAGCGCTTCTGCCTTGCCCTCGAACATTGCCTGTAAAAATTCCGGAAAGATGTTTCTCCAGAACATAGGCTCATGACGACCCGGCTCATATTTGTCATATACCATTCTGTCCTTCGGATAACCCATTTCCAACATCATGTTGTACACGTTTTCATCAACATCGCCGTTATCTCCTCCGAATGCGCCTGCATAGAAATAGAGGAAGGGGGATTTTTCCATATTCACCTTGTCTTTAAGGAACTCGGAAAATGTATTGTCATCATAGAACTGGAATGAAGCGGACATTACACCGGCTGTACCGAATTTATCAGGATGAGAAAGTACGGTGTAAAATGACTCCAGACCGCCGAGTGAACTTCCTGCCAGCGATGTATGCTCGGCATCGGTATAAACGTTGTAGTTTTTCTGTATAAACGGCATGATCGTATCGCAGATGAAATCGGCAAATTCCTTTCCGTGTTTCTTACTGTCAAGCATTTTCTTACCGTTTGGCAAGGTCTTTATCTCTCCGATATCAGGCACAAGTTCATCGTCCCTGTTGCCATCATTATTGGAAATACACACGAGAACTGCCTTATTGTCCGTCACTGACATCATGGCAGCAACGCTTTCGGAAACATTCCAGCTATCTTTATCGCTGTCCATTCCTCTGTCCACGCCGGTAGCAAGCACAGTCTGTCCGTCGAACAAATATATTGTGGGATATTTTTCATCCGAGTTTTTATCGTAATTCTCAGGCGTCCAGACATATACGGATTTATCAGCGCCGTCAAAACTGAATTTATGTGTATCAAACGCCGGATCATATTTAAGATCCATTCCCTCCGCATAAGGAAGAAGCCTTTTATTTTCGAGATACCAGCCTGCTGTAAATCTGTTAAAGGCTAAATCGCTGCTGACTATATTATCGCCGTATGTGATATGTACCATATTGTAAAGCTTGGGATCGCTCTTACAGGTAAGGGTGACATGATCTTCGCCTTCTTCAGATTTTGTCATTTCAACATCTTCTGTTTTCCCGCTTGAAGTATTCAGGAATGTTGCGGTCATTTTACTGTTCTTGCCTGCGTCCCTGATA
>CADBAC010000366.1 GCA_902792495.1 Ruminococcus flavefaciens
TCTGTGAGGAGGTTATTTTCCTTGATGTGTCTGAAAATCTTATCTGTCATAGTTACTGTGCATCACCCGGCGCTTCACTGTAGTCGGGGTTGGAGAAACGTGTATACTGACCGTCCCAAACAAGCTCAACTGTACCTGTTTCACCGTGACGGTTTTTAGCGACGATACACTCCGAAATATTCGGTCTCTGGCTTTCCTTGTTGTAGTAAGCTTCACGGTAGAGGAAGAGAACGATATCGGCATCCTGCTCGATAGAACCCGATTCACGGAGGTCTGAAAGCATAGGACGCTTATCTGTACGGCTCTCAACGGCACGGGAAAGCTGTGAAAGGAGGATTACAGGTACATTCAGTTCTTTCGCCATTACCTTGAGCTGACGGGTTATCTCGGAGATAACTACTACTCGGTTATCGGAATGGGAAGTTGACTCCATAAGCTGAAGGTAGTCGATGATGACCAGACCGAGATTCTTGGTACGTCTCAGTTTAGCCTTCATCTGCTGTACTGTCATGCTTGCGGTATCGTCAATGAAAAGCGGTAGAGTGCTGAGGTAGCCTGCACTTGTAGCCAGCTTTACCCAGTCATCGCCTGAGATACGGCCGTTTCGCAGAGTATTGGAGTCTACCAGTGCCTCCGTGGATAATATACGGGTAGCAAGCTGCTCTTTGGACATTTCGAGATTGAAGGTAACAACTTCCTTTTCCGCACGTCTTGCCACGTTTGTGGCGATATTCATAGCAAATGAAGTTTTAC
Organism: Ruminococcus flavefaciens; assembly: GCA_902792495.1. Lineage (GTDB taxonomy): Bacteria > Bacillota > Clostridia > Oscillospirales > Ruminococcaceae > Ruminococcus > Ruminococcus flavefaciens_Z. Next base: position 754 of record CADBAC010000366.1, read on the forward strand.
CCATACCCGGACGGGCAGCAATGATTATCAGGTCGGACTTGTTAAGTCCCGAGGTTATACTGTCAAGGAGAGTAAAGCCTGTTCTTGCACCAACATACTTGTCTTTGTCCGGACCCGATATCTTACCGAGACGGTCATAGGCCTCAGCGATGGCTTCTTTCAGCGGTATAAGGCCTCTTACGTCACGTCCCTGACGTATGTCGTATATCTTCTGCTCGGCAGCGTCAAGCATGAGAGAAGCGTCATTCTCGCCCATCTGTATGTCTTCGAGGATATTTCTTGCAACGTAGCCCAGACTGCGGACATAGTACTTATCCGACACTATCTTGCAGTAGCTTTCGATATTTGAAGTCGTAGGCAGAAGGTCGGCTATTTCCGAAAGGTAGCGTCTGCCCTCGGCAGGACTTTCAAAGATGTGCAGCTTTTCTGCTTCATTGAGCAGAGTAACGATGTCCACAGGAGCACCCGATGAGAACATTCTCAGGATAATGCTGTAGATCGCACTGTGCTGTTCACTGTAGAAATACTCCGGTTTGATGAGCTCGATAACAGTGGGAAGTATGGAAGGATCGGCGATTATTGCTCCTAAAACGGACTGCTCCGCCTCGATGCTGTGTGGCAGCTCTCGGGCGGAGGTGATGAAATTATTATCGTCCATTATTTACTCCGTTCAGCCTTCAACGACTTCAACGTCGATAGTTTCGGAGATACCGTTATAAAGCTTGATAGCAGCGGTATAAGAGCCGAAATTCTTGATATCGGTGCTGAGGGTGATCTTCTTCTTATCCAGCTTAACGCCAAGCTGTTCGCTGACAGCGTCGGCAACATTGCCTGCTGTGACAGAACCGAAAAGTCTGTCATTAGCTCCGGCCTTAGCCTTGATGATGACCTTCTTGCCCTTGAGCTTTTCAGCTGATTCCTTAGCTGCCCGGATATCCATGTCTATCTTGTGCTGAGCAGAATCCTGCTGACCCTTCAGCTTGTTCAGGTTCTCGGGAGTAGCCTCCACAGCAAGTCCCTTAGGAAGGAGCATATTTCTTGCATATCCGTCAGCAACGTTCTTGGTTTCGCCCTTTTTACCGGAGCCTTTAACATCCTGTAAGTAGATAACTTTCATATTATTACATCCTTTCTGCATCCTGTATAGGATTATCTTTTCTGTATTCGTCTATAGCCTTTGTGAGTTTTCTGGAAGCTTCTTCAAAAGATACATTTTCAAGCTGTGTGGCAGCCATAGTCTGATGACCGCCGCCGCCAAGCTTTTCCATTATGACCTGAACATTGATAGCGCCCAGTGAACGTGCTGAAATATTTACAACGCCGTTTGCCTTGTAGATAACGAATGATGCCTCAACATCGATGATGCCGAGGAGTTCGTCAGCAGCCTGGGGAGCGACTATCCTTATATCGTCCGATTTGAAATCGGCGGTAGCGATAGCGCAGTTCTTATGTATTTTTGCGGAAGCGACTATCTGTGTCTTTCTTCTGTATGAGTCGATGGAATTGGAGAACAGCAGCTTTACAGCAACTGTGTCTGCACCCATTTTTTTCAGATATGCAGCGGCTTCAAAAGTCCTTACACCTGTACGCATAACGAAATTCTTGGTATCGAGCATAATGCCCGAGAGAAGAGCTTCAGCGTGACAGCTTGCTATCTTTCCGTCGGAATCAAAACGGAAATACTGAATGATCTCCGTAACCATTTCGGAAGCGGAAGAAGCGTAAGGTTCATGGTGGAAGATGACCGCATCGTCAATGAAGTTGACGGTTTTTCTGTGGTGATCTATGACTACCACCTTGCGGGATATTCCCAGAAGTTC
>CADBAC010000367.1 GCA_902792495.1 Ruminococcus flavefaciens
ATGAGCCAGAATGGCGCGAATTTCTACGCTACCTACAGCGGCTGGACCTATCAGGATATCCTTTTCCACTATTATCCCGATACATATTTAATGGATACGGGTATGGCGGAAGACGAGGAGATAACAGTTGCCGGAGTTTCCGGAGACGTTGTCTCTATGGTTTCACAGATCGTCTTCAACGAGGTCGGAAGCGGAATGAACTATGAGGCTATAAAGGCTCAGGCTGTTGCGGTGTATACCTATTTAAAATGGAACGGCAATGACTCCCACGACCTGAGAGGAAAGCCCAATCCGCCGCAGAACGTAATAGATGCCTGCCGCTCTGTACTTGGCGAGGCACTCTATTATGACGGAAGCTACGCCCTGACAATGTTCTCCGCTTCATGTGCGGGCTGCTCTGCAAACTGCTATGAGGTGTTCTATGCGGATTATCCGTATCTGAGAACGGTTCCCAGCGAATATGACGAGGCCTACGATCCTCATTGGGGAACTGTTACATATATGGATGCCGAAGAGGTAAAGAAGATCATCGAAGAAAAGTACAGCATTAAGCTTTCGGATAAGCCCGAGAACTGGATAAAGCCTGTGTATTCGCAGCAGACGGGATATGTTACGGAAGTAAATATCGACGGACAGACCACCGATAAGGGCTACCCGTTCTCATACGCTCTGGGACTGAAATCAGGCAAGTTCAATGTGGCTTATACATATTAAAGATACTCTCGCATCACACAAAATCGTCTCCGCAGCAGCTGTTAAACGTTTACTGCGGAGGCTTTTTCTGTGAAATGCGTCTGCTTTGATAAAATATGTTTACACAATTCGGGCTGAGCTTTCAGACAAAGACGCTTTTTCTCACGATCATTCTTTAAAGTTACTAAATCATTTATGGCTAAGATAGGGAGTATTGTGCAAAATTCCGTCTTGAATAATATCTCAAATTCTGTTACAATAGTTTTAGGGTGAAAATAGGTGCCGGGTGGTGATTTTTTCCAACTCACGAAGACGGCTCCGATACCCTATCTGAGGAAGGCGAGGTGAAACTCATGTCAGAACCGTTGTGCGGTACATATTATCCCAGTATCGACTCTAAGGGACGTATGAGTTTTCCTACAAAGCTTCGTGATATCCTGGGGGCAGAGTTCTATCTCTGTGCAGGACATGACGACAGCTACATCGCCGTTTATTCTCCCGCTGCCTTTGAGGAGTACCGCAGCAAGCTGTATACCGTCAAGGGACAGAAGGGAAGCGCTATAAGACGTAAACTCCTGTCATGCGCCGATAAGCAGATACCCGACAAGCAGGGCAGGATATTCATAACACAGCAGCTCAGAGATCACGCAGGTATCACTGACGATGTTGTAGTAATAGGTGCGGAAAACCGTGCCGAGATATGGAACAGGGCTAAATGGGAGGAATTCTCTGAGAATATCACCCTTGAAGAGATCAACGAGGCTCTCGCAGATCTTGTGCTCTGATACCTCTTCCGTAAGGAGTTTCATTTATGGATTTTCACCATATACCCGTCATGCTGACGGAATGCATCGAGGGTCTGGCTATAGATCCCGATGGTATATATGTTGACGGCACGGCAGGCGGTGCAGGCCATTCTTCCGCTATCGCTGCAAAGCTGAGCGAAAAAGGCAGACTTATCGCTCTCGACCGTGACCCCGACGCTGTGGCTGTGGCTACTGAAAGACTTTCAAAATTCAGCAACGCTCAGGTAATCCACAGCAATTATTCTGAGATAAGATCAGTCCTTGACAGACTTGAGATAGACAGTGTTGACGGCATACTCATGGATCTGGGAGTATCTTCTTTCCAGCTGGATGAGGGGATGATATCGTCAATACCTACTCGGAGGCTGAACTGGCAAGGATAATGTTTGAATACGGTGAGGAGAAATTCTCACGCAGGATAGCCTCGAATATAATCAAGGCAAGGGAGAAAGCTCCCGTTGAGACCACGCTGCAGCTTGCGGATATCATAAGAGAAAGCGTTCCGCAGAAGGCAAGGCGTGACAAGAACCCCTGCAAGAAAACTTTCCAGGCACTGAGAATTGCGGTCAACTCTGAGTTCGACCACCTCTCAAAAGGCCTTGAAGACGCCTTCTACTGCCTTAAACCACAGGGCAGACTGGCTGTCATAACTTTCCATTCCCTTGAGGACAGACTTGTAAAACAGAAATTCGCCGCATGGTGCAAGGGCTGTATCTGTCCCCCCGATTTTCCGCAGTGTGTCTGCGGACGCAAACCCGAAGGCAGGCTTGTTAACCGCAAGCCTATCGAAGCGGGTGAGGAAGAACTCGAAAACAACAACAGAAGCAGAAGTGCAAAACTGAGGATAATTGAAAGGAGCGGTGAGAGCAATGGCTGATAACTCGATGGATTACTATTTCAGTGAAGAATTCCACGAGAAGGAATCCTCCGGAAACGGCGGCGATTCAAGAGTCGGCTCTGTACTGGCTATCATCTTTGTTTCACTTCTTGCAGCTGCCCTTCTTGGTGCAGTTATCTATTCCCTCGACAAGAGAAATACGATGTACAATAAAGTTGCCGACCTGAACACTCAGCTCCACCTTGCAGAAGCTGAGAACGTAAGGCTCCAGTCTGAACTGGAAAGCCAGATGTCGGCGAAAAATGTAGAGGACTACGCTGAAAACGTCCTTGGTATGAGAAAAATCGACTCCTCACAGATCGAATATATCAAGATCCGCACAGGTGATGTGGTAACGATACCTGAAAAGAAACAGAATATCCTTACCAGGATCAAGAACTTTTTTGATGAGTGCGTGGAATATTTCAGAGGGTAGTACATATCAATATTAATACCCCATATTGCTTGCTTACGGCGGCTGAAGGCATGAACTGCGGACAGAGCGGAATTGAAGTTCCGCAGTATCACACAGCACCGAGGTATAGATGTTTTCCGCCTTTGCGGAGAATGATGTAGAACATGGAGATGCAGCGGGTGATCGTATAGGGTATCTCTTTGCCCTGACTTGTGTCGGGCGGGAGTATCCGCAGTTCCGTGAGAGGATCACGGAACGATCATAAGAACATCCTACAGAAATACAATGATGTTCATGGGGCGGGGCGGTACAGTCCTGCCCTTATTGATTATTGAACGCCGCTGTTTCGCTTATTTTGATACATAAAGGAGAGAACTAATGGCTAAGAATAATCCTTCAAACGTTATGAGATTCAGAGTCAAGATAGTTATGACGGCAGTTTTTCTGATACTGTTTGTCGGTGTCGGTATCAACTTTTTCAAGATATCGGTCCTTGACAACGAAAAGTATCAGGATATGGCCAATGATCAGCATTTCGGCTCTATCACCATCCCTGCCCACAGAGGTTCCATTTACGACGCTAAGGGCTCGGCTATCGCCAGAAGTGCTTCCGTATACAAGATATTCCTCGACCCCAAGCGATTCCGTCAGGATATGGAGGAGATGGAGGAGAGGATAAAAAAGAGAAACGCTGAAAAGGCTGCGGGTACATATGTGCCCAAGTACGATGAGGACGGCAAGGAGACCGATATCCTTCCCGAATCAGTTGAAAGCCTGAAAACTCAGATAGTTTCCCTCCTTTCATCAAAGCTGGAAATAACTCCCGAAAAGGTGCAGGCATCCATGGAGGAGAATTCCCAGTACAGCGTTCTTCAGGATCAGGTGGAAAAGCCTGTTGCCGATGAACTGCTGAAATATTTCGATGATCTGGGATTCATCTCGCTGAGAAAAGAAGAGGACACCAAGAGGTATTATCCTCAGAATGAGCTTGCGGCATCGGTAATAGGCTTCACCACAGGTGACGGAAGCGGTGCTTACGGCGTTGAGGCTTACTATGACGACTACCTGGCAGGTGTTGACGGAAAGACGATATCCGCCAAGGACTCCGCAGGAAACGAGCTGCCTTACAGGTACTCCAAGACCTATCCCGCAAAAAACGGCAATGATATCTATTTAACGATAGATATGAATATACAGTACAAACTTGAAGAGCATCTACAGGAAATGGTAGAGACGTTTAAGGTCAAGAACCGCGGATGTGCAATACTTATGAACGCAAAATCAGGCGCTATTTACGGTATGGCTACATATCCGAGTTTCGACCTCAACGACCCTTATACCATACAGGACCCCATGATGAAGGCTCAGATAGACGCTGTTGAGGGAGATACCAAGAAGGCGGCTATTGCAGAAGCGAGAGAAAAGCAGTGGAAGAACAAGTGCATCTCTGAAAACTATGAGCCGGGTTCAGTATTCAAGGTAATAACCAGTGCTTCGGCATTTGAGGAAAACCTTATCGACCTCGACAAGGATTCA
>CADBAC010000368.1 GCA_902792495.1 Ruminococcus flavefaciens
TTTAAATGGTTTACCGATTAGTGCAGTAACTCGCACTGCGAATCTGTAAAACGGCGATATTTTTGATAAGTTTTCCTTTTTATCAGTCATACTATGTATGCTAAAATAAAACTGAGCCAAATATGGCATAAATGATAATAAAAAAGTGAGCCACTTAAACTGAAAATCCTGTATAATAAGATCAGCTTGTATACAGGAGGGACAAGGAGTGGCAATAGCAATGGAGATCTATGAAAAAATCAGATATTATCGGGAACACACAGACTTCAGCCAGCGTAATGTAGCGAAGATACTTGGTGTATCACGCAATACAGTAAAGAAATACTGGGAAGGACAGACTGTTCCGTGGGAAAGAAAGCCGGGCAGCGGCAGAAAGAACGATATCATCACCGATGAAGTCAGGACTTTTATCATCAGATGCCTGGAATCCGACAAGAATGCACCACGCAAGCAGCGTCACACAGCACATAAGATATACGAACGTCTGATCGCTGAATGTGGCTTTGAGGGCTGTGAAGCCTCCGTAAGGCGTACTGTTGCGGAACTCCGCTGCAATATCCATGATATCTTTGTACCGCTGTCATATGAGCCTTCCGAAGCTGTACAGGTCGACTGGGGCGAAGCAACTATTATCCTCGGTGGCTGCAAACAGAAGATACAGATATGGTGTATGCGTGAGTGTTTCAGCGGCGACATCTTTGTTACTGCATTTTATCGGCAGAACGAGGAGAGCTTTCTTGAAGGCATCGTAAAGGGGCTTGAGCATTTCGGCGGCACCCCGCAAAAGATCATCTTCGATAACGCCCGTGTCGCTGTAAAGGAAGGTTTCGGACATCACGCAAAAGCAACCGATAAGTATCAGTCTTTGTCAGCCCACTATTCGTTCAGACCTGTGTTCTGCAATCCTGCGCAGGGGCATGAAAAAGGTCTTGTTGAAGGTCTGGTAGGGCTTGTGAGAAGGAATGCTTTCGTACCGATGCCAAATATCTCAACGCTTGAGGAACTCAATGAAAAGCTGCTTGAATACTGTGGGAGATACAGAGGTCATAAGATGCAGGGCAAGAGTATGACCGTCGGAGAAATGGCAGAAAACTGTAAAGAACACTGGATACCTTTGCCGCCGTTTCGCTTTGATACTTCAAACACGATTCAGGTGAAAGCTGATGATTTCTCGCTTGTGAGATTCGATCATAACAAGTATTCGGTACCGTATCAGTACAGCTCAAAAACAGTAACGATCAAAGGCAGCGGCAATAAGGTAAGAATGATGTTTGGTGGAAATGTCATAGCTGAATACGACCGTGATTATCATCACAACCAAATCCACTATCGCCTTGAACATTACATAGGACTTATCGAAAAACGTCCGAGAAGTGTTTACAACGCCGCACCGATAAAGGAAACTGTACCCACTGAATTCTATCAATTTCTGATGAAACTTGATAGTCCAAAAGAGATAGTCAAGGTATTAAGGCTGTATCTTGACGTGGGCGATGAACTTTTAAAGCACCTGCCTTATGCAGATTCATATGACATGCTGCACGCTTGTGTTATTGGCAATACAGTAAAAACTTCGCCGATAGAACCATCAATAAAGATAATACTGCCGGATCTTAAACGATATGATTCGCTGCTGAAAGGCGGTGATGCAGTATGAACAGCGTACAGAAAGAAGCGATCAAGCTCTATGCCAAGCAGCTCAGAGTACCTACTTTCAATAACTATGATAAGGTGATCCGACATCTTTCAGCTGATGACGGTTATGAGCAATTCCTGATAGAACTGATGAAACAGGAACTTGCAGAACGCTCGGTAACAGGTCAGAAACGCAGGATAAAAGCTGCAAAATTCCCGTCGCTGAAAACACTTGATGAGTTTGATATGTCAAGGCTTGAAAACGTCAGCGAAAGTACAATACGGCAGCTCGCTTCCTGCGATTTCATAAAGCAGCGTCAGAATATCGTTATGATAGGCAATCCCGGAAGCGGAAAGACACATCTGTCGATCGCTCTGGGCATGAATGCCTGTGAAGCCGGGTACCGTGTAAAATTTTACACTGCGGTCAATCTCGCATCTGAACTTGCAGAAGCTGTTCAGATGAACAGGCTTTCAAGGCTGGAGAAAAGTCTCAGTAAGATAGATTTGTTGATAATCGATGAGCTTAGTTATCTGACTTTCAACAGATATCAGTCGGAGATGCTATTCCAGATCATATCCGAACGTTCAGAGAGAGCCAGCGTGATAATCAGCACAAATCTTGAATTTTCAGAATGGACGCAGCTTTTTGAAAACGAGATGATGCTTGCTGCACTCATTGACAGAGTCACTTTCAGATCCTTCGTTCTTAATATGAACTGCAGCTCATCTTACCGCATCGACTCGACCATGAATAATGATTAGTGGCTCATTATTTTTTTATCAAAACTGGCTCACTTTTTTATTAGCGCTGTGGCTCAGTTTTTTATTGACAAAGGCAGATATGATAATTATAATAATATACTTGGAGGTGTTCCTATTGATAATTGAAGATAAGAAATTTAGAAGTGATGAGAATGGAAATTTA
>CADBAC010000369.1 GCA_902792495.1 Ruminococcus flavefaciens
AGCACAACCTCATCAAGTAACAAGCTGACGGCAGCTTGACCCCGATCACGAATCGCTCGCAAGCTCGCTTACTTTGTACGTAAAGCATAATCTGCTTTCGCTTAAATCACTTTTATGGTATTGTAGGGGCGGATATCATCCGCCCTTGACGATATAAAGCGTAATATTATGGGCGGATATTATCCGCCCCTACAAGTTTAAAATTAAAAGCAAAGGAGAAAGAAAAATGACCAATATAGCAATTTGCGGTGCTAACGGCAAAATGGGCAAGAATATCTATAACTGCGTTATTGAGCGTGACGACTGTCAGGTAGTTGCAGGTATAGATATCTACACAAAGGAATACGCAGATTTCCCCATCGTGGAAAAGCCTGCCGATCTGCCTGTAAAGCCCGATGTTATCATAGATTTCTCAAATCCTGCTTCACTGAACGGACTCCTTGACTACTGTCAGTCTACGGGAACTCCTATAGTTGTGGCATCCACAGGCTACAGCGATGAGCAGATAGCACAGATAAAGGCTGCCGCTCAGCAGATACCTGTGTTCTTCACATTCAATATGTCGCTGGGAATCAATCTCCTTGTACAGCTTGCAAAGAAGGCAGCATCCGTACTTGGCGACCAGTTCGACATCGAGATCGTTGAGAAGCACCACAATCAGAAGATAGACGCACCAAGCGGCACAGCCATCATGCTTGCAAACGCTATCAACGAGACACTTGACAACTCAAAGCACTACGTTTACGACCGCCATTCACGCCGTCAGAAGCGTGAGAAGTCCGAGATAGGTATGCACTCAATCCGTGGCGGCACTATCGTAGGCGAGCATGAAGTAATTTTTGCAGGCCACGATGAAGTTATCACACTTTCACATTCTGCCGCTTCCAAGAGCGTTTTCGCAGAGGGTGCGATAAATGCGGCTGTATTCCTCAAGGATCAGCCTGCCGGACTTTATGATATGTCACTTTTAGTATAAGAACCTATGCAGACAGATTCCCCTGATATAGTTTTTATGTCAGGGGGATTCTTGTTTAATGCGTAATTCGTAATGCGTAATTAATATGTGTCCCCTGACGGGGACGGATCGAAATAATTGCAGGGACGGCCGGTGACCGTCCGCAGATGATTTTATCTGTAAGCTGAGTAGGGGAGGGCGCCCTCGCCCTCCCGGGATTTACGTAATATCTGCAAGACGATAAAAGGAGGGCGAAATGGATAATACAGAACAGGAATGGCGCTGGTGCATGGTTGGCAATATCGTTGATACCCATATCTACGGCGAAAACCATGAACTGATGCACGGCACAAAGCACTTCCGCCCGAATGCAAAAGTATACATATCACTTTCATATCCGGGCATGGGTAACGAAAAAGTCAGAGTCATCGGCATACCGAGACATTCAAAGGAATACATAGAGATCGCCATTCTACGGCGGTATATCTGCAATTTCCGCTTGCAGAAGGTCTTTTCGCCTGCGGTTCTCAGACGTATGAAAAATACAGACTATCATATGTGCTGGTGGGGAAATACCGACAAAGATCGTGACATAATAAACGACTGTCTGGATTATTTCAATTCGGAGGCGGAGAAGTACAGACAGCAGGTTGAATATTATCGCTCAGGAGGAGAAAAATGAAAAGGCTTATTTTTTCGCTTTTATGTATTTTAGCGTTTCTGACACTGTTTGGCTGTAAAAAAGAAGACAGTTCCGATACGAAAAAATTTCAAGGAACTGTTGCTGAAGTAAATGGCGATACCATGATAGTTGAACCTGATGCAGGTTCGGAGGAGTTAAAGTCGGCTGACAAATTCAGCGTGTCCATTTCAGAACTTCCCGAAGCGGAAAAGCCTTTGGTCGGGGACAGTGTTGAGATAACATACAGCGGATACATCCGTGAAATATATCCTGCCGGCCTAGACGGAATTACTGACATTACGATAATACACAAAGGAGAATGAGCAATGCTTACACACATCGGAACACAGACTATCGAAACAGAAAGACTTATACTCAGACGCTTTGAATATTCGGACTGCGAGGCGGTTTTCAGAAACTGGGCAAGCGACGAACAGGTTCAGAAAATGTACTCCGAGCCGACCTACTCCACTTTAGAGGAAACAAAGGGACTCCTCGACAAGTACATCGGCAACTATTCCCGTGAGGACTACTACCGCTGGGCGATAATCGACAAGGAGAAGGGCGAATGCGTGGGACAGATAGCCTATTTCCTCGTTGACAGCAAGAACCACTTCGCCGAGATAGAATACTGCGTCGGTGCGGAATTCCAGTGCAGAGGCTACTGCACTGAGGCTGCTAAGGCGGTCATCGATTTTGGATTTGAGAAGATGAACCTGCACAAAGTCCAGATATGCACAAAGACCATCAATGCGCCCTCAAAGCGTGTTATCGAGAAGTGCGGATTCACCTACGAAGGCACTCTCCGTGACTATTTCTACATGGACGGACAGTACGTCGGCAGGCTCTATTTCTCTATTCTGCGTGACGAACACTTTAAATAAATTCGTAATTCGTAATGCGTAATGCGTAATTAA
>CADBAC010000370.1 GCA_902792495.1 Ruminococcus flavefaciens
TGTTGACGACAGCTGGCAGCAGGCTGCTCTTGATGAATGGATGAAAAACCACCAGTAATATTCATCAGCTGAAAAAAGTAAACCGTCCGTGCTTTAACTTCGGTACTTATATAGAAGTTTTATATGTATTATCAAGGTAGACATTTTGAAGAAGGGTCTTCTCAATCTGTTTCCCAAGACTATTAATTTTGCCCCATGATAGGGTACACACCAGAAACAAAGAACTTTTCAAGTCTTTAAGGTGTACCCTATCATGGGGCAAAATTCTATTAAAAGTCTTTGGAAGGGGGGGCGGGGGAGAACCTTTCCTCAGAAAGGTTTCCCCCGATAAATGCGTATAAAGCTGCTATATGAGTACCGCCGTTTATGCGGACGGTTTTTGTGGGTATTTCACTGTTTTGCCTTGACTATAAGCCAAAATTGGTATATAATATAAATTGTAAAGCTGTAGCTGCTTGTATAGATGAAGAATGGAGAGCGGCTGCGGCAAAATCAAGTAAAAGGAGTTTATGCCATGAACAATATTTTATTCGCAGCATCTGAGTGTGTTCCTTTCATAAAGACAGGAGGACTTGCGGACGTAGTAGGCGCACTTCCGCAGTATATCAACAAGGACCATTTTGACGTAAGAGTTATAATGCCATATTACACCTGCATCCCCGATCAGTACAGAAACGATTTCAAGTACGTTACCCATTTTTATATGGACTACGGCATGAGAAAAGAGGGTGTACACGTTGGTATCATGGAGTATGAGTACAACGGTATCAAGTTCTATTTTGTGGATAACGAATTCTACTTCAAGTGCGATACACCCTATTCATCAGACCTGAAATGGGATATCGAGAGATTCACTTTCTTCTGCAAGGCTGTACTGGCAATTCTGCCCGTAATAGGCTTCCGTCCCGACATTATACACTGTCACGACTGGCAGGCATCGATGATACCTGTATTCCTTCACACAGCCTTTGCAACGAATCCGTTTTTCAGTTCAACAAAGACTATCATGACCATTCACAATCTGAAATTCCAGGGTGTATGGGATATAGACACATTCAAGTTCAACACAGCGCTGCCTGATTATATGTTCACAGCAGATAAGCTTGAATTCCACAAGAATGCCAATATGCTCAAGGGCGGTCTGGTTTACGCTGACTACATCACGACCGTATCAGAGACCTACGCAGAGGAGATAAAGTATCCTTTCTTCGGCGAACAGCTTGACGGACTTCTCAGGGCTCGTGCAGCATCGCTCCGTGGAATCGTGAACGGCATTGACTATAAGATATTCGACCCGTCCAACGACAAGAAGATATTTGCCGAATTCAACAAGAATAATGTCAGGGAGAAGAAGGCAGAGAACAAGAAAAAGCTTCAGGAGCAGCTTGGACTTCCTGTGGACGAGGGCAAGTATATGATAGCTATAATCTCCCGTCTTACCGACCAGAAGGGACTTGACCTTGTAAACTATGCAATGGAGCGCATCTGCGACGAGAACACACAGTTTGTGGTTATCGGTACAGGCGATCCGAGATATGAGAATATGTTCAAGCATTATCAGTGGAAGTATCCCGATAGAGTGTCTGCGAATATACTCTACAATGACGAACTTGCACACAAGCTTTACGCAGCAGCAGACGCAATGCTTATGCCTTCGCTGTTTGAGCCGTGCGGACTTACACAGCTTATCTCTCTCCGTTACGGTACAGTGCCGATAGTACGTGAGACAGGCGGCCTGAAGGACACAGTCCAGCCATACAACGAGTTTGACGGCACAGGCACGGGCTTCTCATTTGCCAACTTCAACGGCGACGAGATGCTGGGAGTTATAAATTACTCAAAGCATATTTACTTCAATCACCGTGACCAGTGGGATAAGATGGTAGTACGTGACATGGAAGCCGATTTCTCGTGGAACAGTTCCGCCCTCCAGTACGAAGGAATGTACGACTGGATGATCAACTGGTAAGCGGGGACGCCCCCGCTGGCGGTTCACGTTGTCGCTCGCAAGCTCGCTTACTTTGTACGTTAACGTTGATCTGCTTTCGCTCGCTGGCACTAAAAATGGTTGTGATTGCATGACACCATGTAGGGAACGGCTTAATGCTTTCAACTAATCACTATGAACTGATCACTATGAACTAATAACTGATAACTGCTCACTATCCGAGGTGTAAAGATATGAAAATATACTACGATGAAGATGAATTCTGCTACAAAGCAGAGACCGATGACGATGTCGTATACAGAACGTTGGACGGCGATGACGAGGAGTCCGAGGAGGAATACAAACAGGGCCTCATCGCCATAATGGAAAATATCGACGATAACATAGAAACAGCAAGAAAATTTGCGGCTTCACAGCTTCTTGAACTGAAAAACAACACATGGCTGGAAGAAGGCGAAGAACCGATAACTGCTGAGGAATTCGCTGAGAGACTGGTGCTTTCCGAGGTCATATCCATGGGCGATATTATCGAGTTCTGGTTCGATGACGATGAGATCTTCTGGGGACATTCCGTCCGTGTTGATCTGCATCCTGACGGTACTCC
>CADBAC010000371.1 GCA_902792495.1 Ruminococcus flavefaciens
ATAAAGTTGCTATATGAGTACCACGGATACAGAGCAGTGTTTTTAATTTTTCGGTAGAGCCTCTTTTATTCTGCCGGCGAGGAGGACGGCGAGGATCATTTTTGCTATATCGAATGGCACGAACGGGATGACGCAGAGTTTCATAGCTTTAGCGAGGGTGACGGCACCGACGCTGCGTCCGTAGACGAACATGAACCATGCTGTGCCGAATGCATAGCAGACAGCCAGTCCGATAAGGAGTGACGCTATCCTGATGTGCATTTTGCTTCCGAATAGTTTTTCTGCCGCAAGGTATATCAGCGGAATGAAGACAAATCCGACAATATATCCGCCCGTAAAGCTGAGCAGAGCTGAAATTCCGCCTTTGAAATGGGCGAATACGGGGAGTCCTACAGCGCCGAGAAGGATATACACAAGGATGGAATAAAGGCCGTTTCTTCCGCCGATGACCGATACTGTAAGGAATACCGCAAAGGTCTGAAGCGTGAATTCGACAGGCCCGAAAGGAATGGATATCCATGCGCAAACGGCTGTAAGTGCCGAAAACATGGCGATAAGGACAAGTTCTCTTGTGGAGAACGCTTTTCTATTGATTGCAGTTGAATCTGACATTTTCTCACCTCAGGGAATATCATATCACAAATCCACTGAAATGTCAACCGTTGACGCTATACAAGTTGACTATACCGCATGGCATTTTTCATCAGATTTTCATATGGCGCAATTGTAAAAAGGGGGAAAAAGTGGTATAATATTTTAGCAGTAAGATCATATGTATCATGGTTTGATATGATCTGCTCAATTACACATGATAAAGGTAGATAACATGAAAAAGAATACTATCATCGAGCCTGTGAAGGATCCGGAGAGATTTTTCGCTGAGCCCGAAACAGGCCTTACCTCACAGCAGGTGAAACAGCGGTTTGATGAGGGACTGGACAACCGTCCCGTAGAATCACCGTCAAAATCAGTCAGAGACATCATCGCAGATAACGTATTTACATACTTCAATCTGCTTTTCGTGGTAATAGCGTCACTGCTTTTTTTCGTAGGCTCTTACCGTGACCTGACATTTCTGCCCATCATCATTTCCAATACCCTTATCGGTATTTTCCAGGAAATGCGTTCAAAATCGGTGCTTGACAAGCTGAATATGCTCAATGCGCCCGTGACCACCGTCATAAGGGACGGCGAGGAAAAGGAAGTTCCTTCCCGTGAACTGGTCCTGGACGACATAGCCGTTTTCAAGGCAGGCGACCAGATAAGTGCAGATGCGGAAGTCCTCAGCGGCTATGTATCGGTAAACGAGTCACTTCTGACAGGTGAATCCGATGAAATTGCCAAAAACAGCGGAGATAATCTTATGTCGGGCAGTTACGTGGTGTCGGGTTCATGCCGTGCAAGACTGGAGAAAGTCGGCCGTGAATCCTACATCTCTCAGCTGACATTGCAGGCGAAAAAGACCCGAAAAGGGGAGCAGTCCGAGATGATACGTGACCTTAACCGCATCGTCAAGATAGCGGGAATAGTCCTTATCCCTATCGGGATCCTGCTGTTCTATCAGTCATACTACGTCAACCATATGACCATAAAAGCCAGCGTTCAGTCGATGGTAGCGGCTGTGCTGGGAATGATCCCCGAGGGACTGTACCTTGTCGCAAGCGCAACTCTTGCGGTAAGTGCCATGAGGCTTGCGCTGAACAAGGTCCTCGTCCATGATATGAAGTGCATCGAAACTCTTGCCCGTGTGGACGTTCTCTGCGTGGACAAAACGGGAACTATCACCGAAAACTGTATGTCGGTGTCGAAGGTAGTGCCTGCGGATGAGGGCATGACCGAGGATGTGCTAAACGGACTTATCAGCGATTTTGCAGCGGCTCAGGATGCTGACAATGAGACCATGTCCGCTATAAAGGGACACTTTTGCGAGCCGACGGGTGAACTCCACGTGAATATAACAGGCTTCTCATCGGAATTCAAATACAGCAGTGTCACTTTCAAAAAGGGCGCATACGTTATGGGAGCGCCTGAGTTTGTGCTGAAAGAGAGATATGAGAACTACCGTGCAGTCATTGAGTCCTACAGCAGAAAGGGCTACCGTGTGCTGGTATTCGGCAGATATAGTGGGATTCCCGACGGCAAGGCTCTTGAAACTGCCGTTGAGCCTGTCTGCTTCATCATGCTGTCCAATCCCATACGTGAGAACGCTCCCGAAACTTTCAGATATTTCGCTGAACAGGGAGTGGAGATAAAGGTCATATCGGGCGACAATCCCGTGACAGTTTCAGAGGTGGCAAAGCAGGCAGGCATTCAGAATGCAGGCAGCTATATAGACGCTTCCACTCTCACCACCGAAAATGCCATAAACGACGCAGTCAAGCGGTATACGGTGTTCGGACGTGTAACTCCCGAGCAGAAGCGTATGTTTGTCAAGGCGCTGAAACGTGCAGGCAGGACAGTTGCAATGACGGGCGACGGCGTAAACGATGTGCTTGCGCTGAAAGATGCGGACTGCTCGGTAGCTATGGCTTCGGGAAGTGATGCGGCG
>CADBAC010000372.1 GCA_902792495.1 Ruminococcus flavefaciens
TTTGTCGCACTGTGTATGTTATACTAAGACCATGGTAAATCTAAGGAGGTAAAACGCTATGAAAAAGAGGTCAATATGTGCTTTTGTTGCGGCGGCAATGTCAGCGGTAATGATAATGCTCCCACCTATGCAGGTAATGGCGGCAAAAACCGAGCCTGTGACACCGACTGAATACATAAGCGAGGTACGCATCGGAGTTGGCAAAACAATGGAGGAGGCGGAAAAGTCTCTTGAGGGTTATACTATCCTCAAAAACGGCGAAAGTAACGCCGATCTTAACCAAAAAGCCGGCGGCGGTATGGGTTCTCAGGGCGAAAGAGTCGTTCTGCTGGGATATAAAACTACTACCGACAAAAGCGACGCAATAACCGACCTTGCTGTAATGAATATGAAGGGCGGCTACGATGTCAAGGAATACGAGGCTCTGTTTGACACCTATATCAAATCTCAGGTAACTCCGCTTTCACAGAAGTATATCACTATGCTCAAGGAATACCGTGAAAACTATAACTCGGATAATGAGTATAACAAAGCGAAAGCAGTTTATGTACACGATATTCTGAACAAGTTTATTGACGATGATACCGGCAAGGGACTCGGCGACCTGTTCCTGAATGAGACTAAGGAAGAACTCGGGGATGCATACAATAAGCTCTCAGACAGTCAGAAAAAGGAACACGCAGACCTTATTACTATTATTTCGCAGTCAAACGGCAATGCGACCCTGCTTATGCAAAGCCTTCTCGCCCGTGCCTGCGATACAGATGAAGAACCGTTCACCGATCGTTTTGCTGCACTTACATATGATGAACTGGTCAAATCCTCGGGTCTTACTCCCACAGATGCGAAGGATGAGCTTGCAAAGCTTTATGACGACGGTGCGAATATGCTTCTTGAAACATGGGACAGCCTGAAGGATTCTCTTGACAGCTATGACGATGCAGTCGATACTGTTGAAAATTACGATGAAAAGGCTTGCACACAGGCTATCGAAGCTTTCGGCAAGCTGGATGATAATTCGAGTGAGGAAGAGATCGAAGAAGTAACGAAAGCATACAAAAAAGCACTTGATAATATTACCGCAGTTATTTCTGCCGGACAGGTGATCGCTATTCATGATAAGCTTGCAGATATTGAATATGAAGACGGCACCCTGCTTGACTTCTTTACTCAGGACTATGACGACATCAGCGACAACATTGAGGCACTTTATCCTTTAGTCGCTTCTCTCAGCGAAGGACAGAGTGTGGGGATCGAATTTGTTTCTCTCAGAGAATTGCTTCTTATGGCACTGACAGATGATGAGGGCTATAAAACCGTTGAGTTTGACAATCTTTCGGAGACGTCGATATATGAGGGAGTTGACCGTGCGATCTATCAGATGGGCGGCGTTGCGCTCACCACAGCCGCACGAAGAAACGGTGTGATGGAAGATGCAATAGGCGGCAGTAAATATGAATTCAGCACATGGTCGTATATCGGCGGAGTTGTAGCCGCAGTCTGTGCGGCAGGTGCGATAGGTTCGGGAATTCTTCTCGGTGCGGCTACAAATACGGTAAAAATTGCTAAGAACAATTATGAGGAAGCACTTAATGTTTTGGGATATCAGTTTGCGGCCGAAGGGCGTGACGTAGACTTCAGTAACTATTCCGATGAAATAATTTCAAGCTATATAGGAACAGGCTATAAGGCTGACATTGTCGCCGCTCAGAGAACAGCGAATATCATCAAGGGACTTACCATTGGCTTCAGCGTAGCATTCATTATTATTTCGGCAGTAACGATTTATTTCACCTACACAGATATGCAGGAATTTTATCATGTGGACTTCACCCCTATTCCCCACTATATGGTCGATGAAAAGGATATCATTGCCTACAATGCAAAGGGCGAAAAGGTAGTATTAAAAAACCAGTCGGCATATTATAAAGCTGTGGAATGCAACAGAACAAGCGGGGACGAAAAGTATAAGAATATCGGTACCTGTGCGGATATGAACGGTGATGTGGGCAAGCAATGGCTGGCACTCTATGCCGTAAAGAATGAGGCTATGGCTCCGATCATAGCGGATTCACTCCTTGTTAAGGTGAACAGTACCGATCTTCCGTCAGGCTATACAACGGGCATACATATGTTCGGATCTGATTCCGCTTTCAATCTCAATAACACCAAATATGTATGGAACGGAAGTGCGCCAAATGTATTCGTTTACTTCAATGTTGACGATCAGCCTTCTTCTACCTCTACAGGTGCAAGTGCAGGAACAAACACAGATAGTGCTTCTGTAACAGGCTCGGTATTCACAACAGGCTCTCTGTTCCTTTCGGGCGGCATCGGTCTTCTGCTCGGAGCAGGTATAGTTGCACTGATATTCATTGCGATGAAGCCGAAAAAGAAGAATGAAGAATGATAAATGAGAGAAAATAAATAAAAAGACGCAGAGTAATCCCGAAATAGGCGGGATTACTTTGCCGTATCTTGTAGTTGAGAGGTAATTATGACAGGCGTACAGTATTTTCACTTTTGCGCAGAGCTTTGGGGAGCAATT
>CADBAC010000373.1 GCA_902792495.1 Ruminococcus flavefaciens
ATTGATCTACTTCGGCAATCTCCGTCATCAAAGCGGCGCTATCGTTCATATGGGCGATAACCTTACAGGCGGCGGCGACGGCGACGACGAGCAGATAATGATAGATCTTCCGGGAGTTCCCGGAAATATTGCACGTATCATATTCGTTGTAAATATATATGATGCAAGATCTAAGAATCAGCACTTCGGAATGATAAACAACGCATTTATCCGTCTGGTGGATAATGATACAAGATCAGAGATCTGCCGCTTCAATCTTACAGAGAATTACAGCGGTATGACAGGTCTCGTTGTTGGTGAGATATACAGAAGAAACGGCGAATGGAAGTTCAATGCCATCGGACAGGGAGTTCAGGAAGCAAGCAGACTTCAGAGCTTAGTTGATATGTACAGATAAGGAGGAACGGAATATGGCAATCAATCTTCAGAAGGGTCAGAGGATCTCCCTTGAAAAGTCAATGACACACGCACTTATCGGCCTCGGCTGGGACACAAACAAGTATGACGGAGGAGCAGACTTCGACCTTGATGCTTCTGTATTCCTTCTCGGCGAGAACGACAAGCTTCTCAGAGATGAGGACTTCGTTTTCTACAATAACCTCAACGGCCGTGACGGTGCAGTTGTACACATGGGCGATAACCTCACAGGCGGCAGCGACGGTGACGACGAGCAGATCAAGATCGACTTCACTAAGCTTCCTCCCGAGATCAAAAAGATCGCTATCTGCGTTACTATTTATGACGCTGAACTCCGCAGACAGAACTTCGGACAGGTTTCAAACGCTTACATCAAGGTTTCAAGACTCTCAAGCGAGAACGATGAAGTAGGTGAGACTGTTCTCAGATTCGACCTTGAGGAAGAATTCTCCATCGAAACTGCTCTTGTGGTAGCTGAGATCTACAACAAGAACGGCGAGTGGAAGTTCAACGCTGTAGCCGCAGGTTATCAGGGCGGTCTTGCAGCTATCTGCCGTTCATTCGGTGCCAACGTATAAATGAGATTATGCCTGCATTGCCTTTGACAGTGCAGGCAAATTCTGCCTGAACATTTTCCGCTGATACGGATACAGTGTTCGGGCAGGTTTGTTTTAGCAATATTATCATAAATGATATGGAGGAAATGACAATGGAAATCAACATCGACGAGCTCCCTTACCACGTAGGAGGACTTCTTTACACACCTGCACTCAATGACAAAATCGCAGACAAGCTTATCAGGGGTAAGATAAGCGCTCTCACATCTCTGGTATTCTGCCTTGAAGATTCGATCATGGACGAAAAACTGGAGGATGCCGAAGAACAGCTGAAAGTCACACTTGCTCAGCTTTCGGAGGCAAATGCGGAACTTCCGCTTCTTTTCGTGCGTGTAAGGACACCGAGACATATGGCAAGAGTTCACGAATTCATCGGTCCGCTGGAAAAACTGCTGACTGGCTATGTTCTGCCGAAATTCGACAATTCCAACGCAGACCAGTACATCTCACTCATCCGTGAATTCAACCTGATGAGAGAGAAGAAGCTGTACATCATGCCCATACTCGAAAGCCGTACAGTTGCCGATATACAGCGCAGAGTTCCCATGATGGAGGAGATAAAGCATAAGCTTGATTCCGTCAAGGAGCTTGTACTCAATGTCCGTGTGGGCGGCAACGATTTCAGTAATATGTACGGTCTGCGCAGAAGCAAGGATCAGTCCATATACGATATCGGAGTTATCAGGGATATACTTGTGAATATTATCAACGTTTTCGCACAGGATTACGTTGTTTCGGGGCCTGTCTGGGAATATTTCGGCAGCGATGAAAACAGTGACTGGGCTGTGGGACTGAAAAAGGAGATAAAGCTTGACCTTATAAATGGATTTATCGGCAAGACAGCCATTCACCCCTCACAGCTTCCGGTTATCTTTGATTCGCTGAAAGTCAGCCGCTCCGACTATGAGGATGCACGTTCCATTGCTGACTGGAAATCCGACGGTTACGCTGTTTCAAAGGGCTCCGGCGGAGACAGGATGAACGAGGTTAAATGCCACCTGAAATGGGCGAAACAGATACTGACAAGAGCAAAAGTTTACGGTATAGTCTGAGAAAGAAAGGTAATACGATAAATGACAACATACACAGAAAAAGATCTTCTGAAGCTTGCAAAGAGAATAAACAATCCCAAGCGAAACTATCTGCTGGTAGACCCGTTACAGGCGAAGCATATGCCTGTTTCGCCGTCTGCGGCACTGAATATGATGAAGGCTCTCGGAAGAAAAGTTGCTGAGCTTTATCCCGAAACAAGGCTGGTTATCGGTTTTGCTGAGACTGCAACCGCTGTCGGTGCGGTGACAGCAGGATGCATCTCCGACGACTGCATTTACATCCACACTACCCGTGAGGAAATGAGCGAGGTCAGCGGCTGGATAGAATTTCTTGAGGAGCACAGCCATGCCGCTGAGCAGAAACTTTGCTCCGAGAATCTAAGGGAATATTTTGCGAACACGGAAACAGTTGTATTCGTGGATGACGAATTTTCCACAGGCAAGACAGTTCTCAA
>CADBAC010000374.1 GCA_902792495.1 Ruminococcus flavefaciens
TTTGTCTTTTTCATTTTGTCTCACCTCCGAAGCAGGCATTGCACCAATTATAGCACATTCTCCGCAGTAAGTCAATATTTAAAGGGCGGAGTCGCCTCCCAAGGCAGTCCTCGGGCGGATAATATCCACCATTCGACAAGAAGTGCAAGCGAGCGAAAGCAGAGTAAGCGCAACGTACAAAGTAAGCGAGCGCAGCAAGCGAATCGTGATCGGGGTCAAGCTGCCGTCAGCTTGTTATTCTATTATCAGCTGTACGGGACAGTGATCGCTTCCCGTTACGTCTGTAAGTATCTGCGAATCCTTTACCCTGGGCATAAATCTGTCGGATACCACAAAATAATCTATGCGCCATCCGATGTTCTTTTCCCTTGCCTTGAAACGGTACGACCACCACGAATACTCGATCTTCTCAGGATAGAGACTGCGGTAACTGTCGGAAAATCCTGCGGCTAAAAGCTCTGTGAACTTTCCCCTTTCCTCATCGGAAAAGCCTGCATTTCCTACGTTTGATTTCGGATTTTTCAGGTCTATCTCGTTATGTGCTACGTTGAGATCGCCGCAGTAGATCACGGGCTTCTTCTTGTCAAGTTCGCTGAGATATCCTCTCATTGCGTCCTCAAACTCCATTCGGTAGTCGATGCGCTTCAGTTCGTTCTGTGCGTTAGGCACGTAACAGCCCACGAAATAGAAGTCATCATACTCGCAGGTTATGACTCTGCCCTCATCCGTATGCTCGCCGTTTATGCCGAATGTGACACTGAGCGGCTCTTTTTTTGTGTATACGGCTGTTCCCGAATAGCCTTTCTTTATTGCGCTGTGAAAATATTTATGGTAGCCCTCGGGGGAGAAATCCGCCTGATCGGGCTGCATTTTTGTTTCCTGTATGCAGAAAATATCAGCGTCCGCTTCTGCAAAAAAATCACCGAATCCCTTGGTGAGGCAGGCACGGAAGCCGTTGACGTTCCATGATATGAGTTTCATTGCTAATACCTCCTGTTTCAAATGTGCTTTTGCATTCATTACAGCTTGTCAAAAAAGCTGAGTTTTTCTAAAATATGCGGGCGAGCGGAACTCGCCCCTACAAATCAGCTATTCTTCGTGAATGTTTTGTAGGGGACGGCGTCCTCGACGTCCCAAAATTAGTTTTTCAAAAGAATAAAATGAATGCTTTTTCATTCATTATAGCATATTTATCTGACATTGACAAGGCACAGATTTACAATTTCTCTATTGATATATCCCTGCATTTATGCTACAATGAAATTACGACATAATACGCTCAAAAGGGGGCGAAATATATGAAGCTTTCTTATGTTCAGAAATTCGCTGCTGCCGTCAATACTGTCATACTCCTGATGGTATTCGGTCTGATGGCTTTTTTCCACATCTGCAAAGTTCATTTTCTCACCATGTTCAGCATTCCTACAGCGATGATATACGTCATCGGCTACTACCTGATACATAAGGAAAAACTGCTGGCTTACGTCTGGATGGTCTACTGCTGGCTGACTTTCTACATGGGTGTGACCACGGTCTGTCTCGGTTACGGCTACGGTTTTCACTTGTACTGCTTCTCGATGATACCGACTATTTTCGTCACGGAATACATCTCCTACAAAACCAACAGAAAATCTGTAAAGGCGCTGCCTGTGAGTATCGTTGTGGCATTGTTCTACGTGATATGTACAGGCTATGTGGCTTTCTTCGGACCCGTTTATCACCCCGATCAGAAATTCGCCGCTTTATTCTGGATATTCAATGCCATCATAGTTTTCGGATTCCTTATATTCTACTCACGCTACCTGATAACTTCAATTATCAGTTCCGAGGAAAAGCTTATCGAAGCGGCACACGTTGACAGGCTGACTCATCTCTACAACCGTCACTATATGCTTGAACGGCTTGAAGAAGTTCCCGCAGACGGCAGGGAAAGCTTCCTTGCAATGTCCGATATCGACAACTTCAAGAAAATAAACGATACCTACGGCCATAACGGCGGCGACGAGGTGCTGAAAGTCGTGGCTGATAAAATAAAAAATATTTGCAGTAACTGCACAGTTGCACGATGGGGCGGCGAGGAATTCCTCATACTCTCCCCCGACCCTCTCCCCGACGGAAAGGATATGCTTGAAAGGCTGAGGGAAAATATCGCTTCCGCTCCCATAAATTTTGATGGACAGGATATAAGAGTAACACTGACCATAGGCATGGCCGTGAGAAAAAACGGACAATCCATCGACCTGTGGGTGCAGGACGCAGACAGCAAACTCTACATCGGCAAAAACAGCGGCAAAAATAAAGTCGTCATCTGATAACAAAAACCGAAGGGGTAACTGCGGTACTTATAAAGAAGTTTTGTATGTATTATTGAGGTGGACATTTTGAGGAAGATTTTTCTCAAACTCTTCCCAAGACTATTAATTTTGCCCCTGATAGGGCGCTCCCAGTAAAACTACTGGTTTTCACATTTTTCGTGGAGCGTCCTATCAGGGGCAAAATTCTATTAAAAGTCTTTGGAAAGGGGTTCGGGG
>CADBAC010000375.1 GCA_902792495.1 Ruminococcus flavefaciens
AAAGGCAAAGTTCACAAAATATAGTTGAATAAACTGCTGTTTTGTGGTATAATAGAAAGCATCTTAGAAAAACGGCTAAGGCAACACCGCACAAATCCCGCCTGACGGCGCATCTTCAGCACAAGCTTTGTGCGGTGTTGCCCTAAAAAAGATATAACAGCCATGATGATAGATGGAGAATAAATATGACTAAAAGTAAAGAATCCATTGAAAGAAAGAGACGGAATACTATAACTACGATCCTGTGTCTGGCAGGTATCATAGTTAACCTTCTCTTCTGCAAAATATGCGAAGTCTCGGGACTTCCGCTGTACCTCGACACCATAGGCACTATCGCCGCATCGGTTATGGGAGGGACGCTCCCCGGAGTTATTGTCGGCTTTTTCACCAACATCCTCAAGAGCTTTTCCGACAGTTCCGCCCTGTATTACGGCGTTATCAACGTCATGATAGCGCTGGCGGCATCACAGCTTTCCAAGAAGGGATTTTTCCGATCGCCGCCTAAAATACTGATCGCCGTTCTGATACTGACTTTCATCGGCGGCGGACTGGGTACGCTGATACCATGGTTCATGGACGGCATAAGCTTTGAAAGCGAATCTCTCAGCGCTGTGCTGTACAATACGGGAATATTCAATAAGGAAGCCGCTCAGCTTACGGCTAATCTTGTCATGGACTTCGCCGACAAGCTGATCTCCGTCATAATAGTTCTTGTAATGATGAAGCTTATCCCCGAAAATGTTCAGAAGCTTTTCAGCTTCACGGGATGGCTTCAGACTCCCCTTTCAACTGAAGAATCCGCCGCCGCAAAGAAAACGCAGTTCAGGATAATGTCACTGAGAACAAAGATACTCATAGTTCTCAGCGCATCTCTTGCCGCTGTTTCTATCGCAGCTACGGGAATATCCATTCACCTTTACAGAAACGCTCTCATCAAGGATCACACCAAGCTTGCCGAGAGTACCGCTAAAATAGCCGCAAGCCTGATCGATCCCGATAAGGTGGACGATTACCTCAGTCAGGGCGAAAGCGCCGAGGGCTACAGCGACACCATGAAGCTTCTGAAAGAACTCCGCAACAGTTCCTTTGATATACAGTATGTCTACGTTTACAAGATACTCCCCGACGGCTGTCATGTGGTCTTCGATGTGGACACCGACGAGACCAAAGGCTCTGCTGTTGGCAGTGTGGAGAGTTTCGACGAGGACTTCGCTCCATACATAGACGACCTCCTTGAGGGCAAAGAGATAGAGCCTATAATTTCCGATGACAGCTACGGCTGGCTGCTGACCATTTACTGCCCGGTATACGACAGCAGAGGAAATTGCGTATGCTATGCCGCCGCTGACGTTTCCATGGATCAGATAGGAAGTATCGAGAGAAGCTTCACTGTGGAAATGCTTTCACTTTTCCTCGGCTTCTTCATCCTCATATTCGTCCTGATAAGATGGCTCATAGAGTACCACATAATCCTCCCTGTCAACTCAATAGCGATGAGTACGGGAACTTTCGCCTACGACACGGAAAAAGCCCGTGAAAACAGCATCGAGCGTATCCACGAACTGAACATCCACACAGGCGACGAAGTTGAGAATCTCTATCACGCAATTGCAAAAACTTCCGATGACAGTATGCGCTACGTTGCGGATGTCCAGAAAAAGACCGAAGAACTGGCGCAGATGCAGAATGCCCTTATCATGGTCCTTGCGGATATCGTGGAAAGCCGTGACAAGAACACAGGCGCTCATGTACGAAAGACCGCCGCTTATACCGAAATAATCCTGGAAGAAATGAAGAAGAAGGGCTACTATGAGGATATGCTCACCGATAAGTTCATCTCCGATGTGGTAAACTCCGCTCCTCTCCATGACGTAGGAAAGATACAGGTGCCCGATGCTATCCTCAATAAGCCGGGCAGACTGACTGACGAGGAGTTTGAGATAATGAAACAGCACACCATCGCAGGACAGGATATTATCTCTCAGGCCATCGACCTTGTTCCCAATTCGGGATATCTCACCGAGGCGAGAAACCTTACCGCTTATCACCACGAAAAATGGGACGGCTCAGGCTATCCTTACGGCATTTCCGGCGAGGAGATACCGCTCTCTGCAAGAGTTATGGCGGTTGCGGATGTGTTCGATGCACTTGTATCACGCCGAAGCTACAAACAGCCTATGCCGTATGAAAAAGCCATCCAGATAATCAGGGACGGCGCAGGCAAGCATTTCGATCCGCTGATAGTTGACGCTTTCGTCAGCGCAGACGAGGCGGTAAGAAAAGTCGAAAAGGAATTCAGCGAACTCAGCGACGAAAAAGGCTGGTTCGACCATAAAAAAGCTCATAAGTAAGCCAAATACCTAAAGCCCCCCTGACATAACGGCGGTACTCATAAAGAAGTTTTGTATGAATTATTGAGGTAGACTTTTTGAAGAAGGATCTTCTCAAATCTGTTTCCCAAGACTATTAATTTTTCCCCTGAGAGGGCGCTCACAGTAATACTACTGGTTTTCACATCTTTCGTGG
>CADBAC010000376.1 GCA_902792495.1 Ruminococcus flavefaciens
CCCATAGCGAATTCGTCCATGTTAGTCTTTCCGGTTATAACTGCGCCTGCGTGTTTGAGTTTTTCAATAACTGTTGCATCGTAGAACGGAACATAATTACTGAGCATACGGCTGCCGCAGGTCGTAAGCATTCCTTTTGCAGAGATATTGTCTTTCGCCGCTATAGGGATCCCCATCAGAGGATGCTGATCCCAGTTCACAGCAAAGGATTTATCGGCATTTTCAGCTATTTCAGCTGTATCTGCGGACAATGTAATATAAGCATTAAGCTGTATTTCTTTTATCCTTGCCTGAACATCTGCATTTATCTCTGCGGCTGAACATTTATTTTCCCTGAGCATTATTGAAAGTCGGGTAATACTCATTTCACACAGTCTCATATCAGTTCTCCAATGCTTTCGGCACGGTATAGAAACCATGGATACTTTCAGGTGCGGCGGCCATGATCTCATCGGATGTTACACATTTACAGTATGACGGTTCGGGATTATCGCTGCGCATTTCCATAAACTGCCCGGTATCGTTATTTACGGTAATATCGGGAAGTTCCATGACAAGACCGATCATCTCGGCAATATCCTGCCTTAGGATATTTTCTTCTTCTGTATTTAGCCGCAGAGCAGAAAGCTCTGCGATCTTCTTTATATCGTATTCCATTAGCGCCTCCTGAAGTATAATTATCTATGATATTATGTATATATCAAGGATAACTTGATATAATAAATTGGATATACCTAATAAGCTTGAATGTTAGGCATACGTAGCCGTCACCGTAGAAGTAATAATAACCTTCACTGAATGACTCCGGACTGCTGAAATAGAGATCAACAGCTTCTTTGACCTTATCCGTCACAATGCTTGAATATGTTCCAAGGTTTACATAGTTGTAAGAACCTTCAAACTGGAATGGCTGTGCAAGGACCCCATAAATTGTGTTAGGGAACAGATTTGAATTAACTCTGTTCATGATTACTTCAACAACTCTTGCCTTGTCATAGACACTGATCCAATCTGAACCTGCCTCATTAGCTACCGCATTACAGAGAATAATGTACTCTTCATCTGTTATTGGAAGCGAGCCTGTGCCATTGCCTGATACAACTGATGTGCCTGAAGTATCTGCGGGGCCTGAAGTGGCTGTCAAGTCGGTTTCTGTGGATTCGGGTGACTGTGTCAATGCTTCTGTTGAAGGAGGGATCGGAGCAGCAACTGATTCAGCAGTAGCGGCGGTCGAATAGCCGATCACGGACTCTGTCTGAGCCTCAGTCATTGGCTCGGTCTCAAGCTCCTCAGTAGCAGGTGCATGGACTGGTGCGGGTACCGTTGCAGCGGAAGCTGCACTTGTAGCATTAGCTGTGTTAACAGCGGTAGAAATCTCTGATGTAGAGGATTCGTTATTACCAGATTCTTCTGACATGATCCCGGACTCAGCAGAAACTGTTTCCTGATCTGTCTCGTTTGAGGTGGTTACATTCTCATTGGCTGCTGCATATTCTTTATCAGCATCATAAATAACAGCTGACTCAGAAACTTCGTCTTCGGTTACTTCGTAACTATACTCAGCCTCCTCGACAAAGTCTGCTGAACTAACATTTGTGGAATTGATATAAGACATACCAAGGCCACCGCCCAAACAAGTAGCAACAACCCCGCATGCTAAAGCTGCGGCTTTAAGATTTACCATCAACTCATCCTTTCGTGAATTAGAGTATTTCTGGGCTAATATCATGATATCACATTATCCTGAAAATGGCAATAGTTTCGATAGTTTCGATATCTTTTCCATTTTCTTTCTAATTTTATCAACTATCTTCATAGAGTCAGAAGTAATTATGCACAAAATAGTATTACACAAAAATGAATTTAGGCATATCATATTACAAATAATCGTGCTATTTCCGATGCTTTCTTTTGTTGATAATGTCAAAGATATATTCCCGTTTTTGGTATATATACCGACGTATCACTGATCTTGCATATGATTTGTTCTATACGTCACATGAAATACTTATATAAATTATGGCTCTGCTATTGCAAAAAATATTATTTAATGGTATAATAATAGTAGCTGTTTTTTTACAGCAGATATATAAAACAGGAGATACAAATATGAGTAATTCAACTTACACAAACAAGATCAACACAGTAATTTCCGAGGTCAAAAAGGCTGTTATCGGCAAGGATGCCATAATTATCAAGGTACTTCTCGCCGTTCTTTGTAAAGGCCATGTTCTTATCGAGGATATACCGGGCGTTGGTAAGACCACTCTCGCACTCGCTTTCTCAAAGGCTCTTTCTCTTGAGCATAACCGTATGCAGTTCACTCCCGATGTTCTCCCGTCGGACGTAACAGGCTTTTCTGTGTACAACAAGTCTACGGGAAAGTTTGATTTCCGCCCCGGTGTTGCTTTCTGTAACCTCTTCCTCGCAGACGAGATCAACAGAACATCAAGCAAGACTCAGTCCGCTCTTCTTGAACTTATGGAAGAAAAGAGCATCACTGTTGACGGCAATACTTACAAGCTCCCCGAACCATACACTGTTATCGCTACACAGAATCCCATCGGCTCGGCAGGTACTCATAATCTTCCCGATTCACAGCTTGACCGTTTCATGATAAAGCTGAGTATGGGCTATCCTGACTTCAAGGGCGAAGTTGATATCCTAAAATCCAAATACAATGCTAACCCTCTTGAAAGCGTAAGATCAGTTGCGGATTCGTCCTTTATTCTTGAACTTCAGGATTATATTTCTAATGTATATGTAGACGACAGGATCTACGAGTATGTGGTCTCACTTTCAGAAGCCACACGTAATCATCCGATGATAAAACTCGGTGTCAGCCCTCGTGGTACTCTCGCTCTGATGCAGCTTTCAAAGGGTATCGCAGTTGCTATGGGCCGTGATTATGTAATTCCCGAGGATATTTCCTACATTTGCGGTGATGTTTTCGAGCACAGAATAATGCTTAATTCCAAGGCTAAGTTCTCTGACGTTTCAGCTTCTGATGTTATTTCCGATATCCTCAAATCAGTTCCTGTACCGGGAATATCTGAACCCAGAAGGTAAGGCCATGCTTCTGACAAAAATATTATTCATTGTACTTATTATAGTATGCTTCTTTTTCTACATACTTTATCTTGGCGATTTTGCACTCGTTCTCTTTATTATAATGCTAACTCTGCCCGTTATCATGTTTGCCATCACTTATTACACGAAACGGAAGATAAAGGTAGAGTTTGCTGTCAAGGATAAAGTCGTGGCAAAAGGGCAGTCCTTCCCTGTTCAGCTGGTCGTTACAAATCCCAGCATATTTCCCATCGGAAAGGCAGAAGCTTACATAGAATATTATAATGTATTCAATAACCAGATCACTTCATTTGAGCTTTATCTGCCGATACAGTCAAGGAATTCCCAGAGAGTGACTTTCCAGATAAGTTCTAAATTCTGCGGTATCATCAAGATCAAGAATTCACAGCTTGTCATTTTCGATCCGCTGAGAATATTCAAATTCAGGACAGCCAGAAATATCCAGACAGAAGTTGCGGTCGTGCCCGAAGGTCAGGACATTGACGGAACTATCAATTACACCGACAGAGTAAACGATGAAAGTGATAATTTCTCGGAACACAAGCCCGGAGACGATCCCTCGGAGGTGTTCGATCTTCGTGAGTACATCCCCGGTGATAAGCTTAACCGTATCCACTGGAAACTCAGTTCAAAGTACTTCAACTCGAGACATAAGGAATTCGTAGAAAGAAATATCGAGAACGTGGAAATGCTGTCTGATATGATAAAGGAACTGATCATTTCTATCAGCGATAATCTTTATTGTGAATCTCCCGAATCATATTTTTCGGATCATAACATAGGTTCCCTGTCATCTTTTACATTCATAACCTCAGTTCCTGATACTGATATACTTGAATACATAGACAATGAAGTTGATTCCGAACTGAAGAATTCCATTGTTGTTGTCAAGGACAGCGACGACGCAATGAAGATCCAGTCCGATTACTCAGGAATGAACATAATACCCGTAGTTATCGGAAGAATATCAGCTTCCATAAAGGATATAGAATTATAATGAAAAGAAAGAACATACAAAACACCAACGGCATTTCGGTATGTGACAGTATCGTAATGTCGGTAAAAAACAAACGTCCGAATATGCGGAAGCCTTTTTCGGCGGCTATAGCTGTCATAGGTTTCGCATCGGTAATATTGTCGTTTCTCGGAATGTTCCAGCTTAATTTCGACCACGGAAAGATATTTTTCTCATCATGCGCATTAGCTCTTTTCTATGTCGTTGTAACAGTTCTTGAAGGCAAGGCGTTCTGGCTTTTTGTAGCTTCGCTCTTTGCATATATCATAGCCGCATACAAGAATGTCGCAAAGATAGTGCTCGGCTTCAAGTTCGTGTACAATATAATCTACAGCCGTTCATTCCACACAGAGATACTTTACTATAAGGGACTGAAACCTTCTCTTGAGGTCGATTCAGTAACGACCATGATGTTTTTCTACATCTGGCTGCTGGCAATAGTGCTTTTCTTCTTTACTATCTGCCGGCCTAATCCGATACTCCCGCTTCTTGTAAGCTTTCCTGTCATTGAGATAGGACTTTACAACGGCATTCCGCTCCCTGTGATCAGAGGAATGTTCGTTATTGCTTACTGGATGGCACTGCTTGGTATGTGTACCATTGACATAGGTGAATACTCAGGCGGTCAGAGCGGATTTGTCCGAAAGAACAATCTGTTCTTCCCTAAGCGGCACATGAAGCTGAAAGTTACAGAAAAATGCGGCGCTATCATCATGGCTTCCGTTATTCTTATAACATTCATAGCAACAGGATTCCTTAAAGTCATCGACTACAAGAGAAGCGATGAGATCAATAAAAAACGTAAGGATCTTTCCGAGGCCGCTAACAGTTTCAGTATGGATAACGTGGCAGAAAGCCTTGCGAATCTGATGAGTGCTGTGGGTTTCGATATCAAATACGAAAACCATAAGCTCGGAACGAATGACCACATCACCTACAAGAACGTTACCGATCTGGAAATAAACATCAGTGCAAAGCCTGAGACTGCACTATATCTCAGAGACTTCGCAGGCTGCGATTATCATGACAATGAGTGGTTTGATCTTCCTGACGGCTCATACGATGATCCGAGATATTCTGATTGCAGTGCATACGGTATAAATCCTCAGGATTTCCCTGCTATGTTTGCACCTGTTGTCTCATCAGCCCCTCCTCAGTCGGTAGTTGTAAAATCGCTTCTTAAAAGAAAGAGCATCTTCGCTCCGTACTGCTCTGCTAATACAGGAGATTTTGGTTACGAAGATGATACGATGCTTCTCCCGAAAGAGCAGAATACAAAGATCATGAATTACGATTTCTATCCTATGACCGCAGAAAACTCGGTAATGGAACATATGCGTTCTTCATTCGGTCAGCTTGTCAGAGGTTCTTACTTAACCAGTATGATACAGGATCCGGCTATTGCAGGAAATATTTACGATTATTGTTCGTCTCACGGCAATTTCAGTTACGGAGATAACGACACCTTTATTCTTGACCATGAGATAGTTGCTCCCGATGATCTCCTCTACAGTAACGGAAATATTCTTCTTGCAGAATTGCTCGAAAATAATTATAAATCATTCGTTTATGACAACTACCTGAGAGTTCCAGATACTGAGGCTATGCGAGAGGTAAGAAATGTTTACTCCGATGTTCTGAACGGTGCTCCCGTCGATACTTACAGTGACAGAATAGCCGTACTTCAGGCGATACGTGAACGTATCGTTTCCGAAGCTCAGTATTCGCTCCATCCCGGAAAGACACCGTCAAACCGTGATTTCGTAAATTACTTCCTCCTTGAGAACCACAAGGGCTACTGTATACACTACGCTACAGCAGGTGTAATGCTTGCAAGAATGGCAGGCATCCCTGCCCGTTACGCTACAGGATACGTAGTAGTCGGTGACGACTTCACAGAGGAAGCTCATAATGATGACGGCACTTACAGTATTGATGTCAAAGACAACCGCAGTCACGCATGGGCTGAGGTATATATCGACGGTATCGGCTGGCTTCCTTTTGAATTTACAGCAGGCTACTCGGATA
>CADBAC010000377.1 GCA_902792495.1 Ruminococcus flavefaciens
CCTTTTCTTAGTCGTTGATGATGGAGAAGGCGGTCACTTCGGTGGCCGTGCCGCTGGTGGATGACACCGCGCAGAAGTGGGCCTTGCGCCGCAGCTCCGGGATGCCGAACACCTTGCACATGTCCTCGAAGGTGCACTCCGGATACTCGTACTTGATCCACATGGCCTTGGCCGCGTCGATGGGGCTGCCGCCGCCGATGGCCACGATCCAGTCGGGACCGAAGTCCTGCATGACCGCCGCGCCCTTCATGACGGTGTCCACGGAAGGATCGCTCTCGATGCCCTCGAACAGGGCCACCTCCATGCCGGCTTCCTCCAGATACTTCTTTGCACGATCCAGGAAGCCAAAGCGCTTCATGGAGCCGCCGCCGACACAGATGATGGCCTTCTTGCCCTTCAGCCCCTTTAGGTTTTCCAGAGCGCCTTTGCCGAAGTAAACGTCCCGAGGGAGAGTAAAACGTGCCATAGTACATTCCTCCTAATGATTATAATCAACGGCTTTTACCGCTGTTGTCAAAACATCTCTTTTAAAGATCACACTCTTCCGCTTCCATGAATACGCCTATGATTTGGATCGGCACGCGTTTGCGGCTCAGCCGTATGGCTGTCTGCACCTGATCCGCAAGCTCTTCGCAGCAGGCGGTCTTCATGCAAAGCACGGTAACGCTTCGGATGTCGTTGAGCGCAATGATCTTCGCCAGCTGCTCAACGGTCCCATAGTCCGCTTCTGGACAACAGATCACGGGGATACGGCCCGGCGTCATGTAGCGGTGCATCTGCGTGTGGCACAGCGCCGCGCAATCGGACGCCACCAACAGATGCGCCTTGTGAAAAAACGGCGCGTTGACAGGAACCTTGCGCAGCTTGATGGGCCACTGCATTAGCTCAAACTTCTGCCCCTTCGCCCAGCGCTCCGCTGCGCCAAAGGGATCGATCTGTGCCCGGATACCCTCCATCGACATGCCTTCACCTCCGTATCACACAGAGAAAGGGGCTGCACTGTTCACCACGCAGCGCAACCCCTTCCAGAAACATGGGAACTGTTTCATTGAGCGTGTGGCCATTATAAGCGACCGAAGCACCTTTTCGCAAGCTCCCCCGGGGGATTGTATTATTCGATTTAATCAAACATTTACATTCTATACTTCAAAACGGTCATAAAGCTTTTTTCTTCTCTCGGAAGTATATTCAAAAAGCTTATACACAGGAATTTCGTGTGGAAGGAAATGACGGCGGAAGAAAATCTGGCAATGATGATAATAATAGGTCTTATCCCCCTTTTCCTGCTGTTCCTCCCTATACCTATGACGGATATGAAGATAAAGGATATCGCAGACAAGTTTGCGCTTGACGGATATTTCCTTGCTGTAGGTATAGCGCTGCTTGCAACAAGCACACTGCTTTTCCTCGGAAATTCCAAAAAGCCCGATATCAAAATAATAAACGGCAAAAAGTACAAGAAAAAATTGAGAAAAAGATACCGCATCTCCGACGCTGTAACAGTCGGCATAACACAATGCTTTGCGGCTGTATTCCCAGGTCTTTCACGTTCAGGCTCTACTCTCGCGGCAAGCCAGCTCAGAGGCATAAGCAAGCAGACAGCTCTGGACTATTCATTCCTTCTCGGAACTCCTGCAATAGTTGCCGCTGCTATTCTGGAAACAAAAGATGCTCTCTCCTCGGAAGAGGGTATCGCCAATATAAATATCTTCTATGTTTTTGTCGGAATGATAGTTGCCGCTTTTGTAGGCTTTTTAGCAATAAAGATATTCAAATGGCTGCTTGCTTCAAATAAAATGCAGATATTCATTATCTATACCGCTGTTGTCGGCGCAGCTGTCGTGATAATAAGCATTATCGAGCTTAGCTCAGGTCAGAATATCTTCTCCCATCAGGCACTGCATTTTTAAATAAAAGCTTTCTTATCGGGCAGTGTTGTATATACTGCCCGATAAATATTGTATCAGGATGATAAAAATAATTACGGAGGGGAAAAAATTGGCTGCAAAAAATCAGGGTACAAAACCAAGACCAAAAGCTCAGAATGCTGCAAAGAAAAAGCCTGCCGCCAAAAAAAGGGCAGTCAGTAAACCCGCAGCCCCGAAAACCAAAACTTATTCAAAAACTCCCAAAAAAAGCTCTTACAAAAAACGCACAGCCAAACAAAGCTCAGGATATAATATACATTCCGATGCTTTTGATGCAGAATCATATTTCAGGAGAAGAAGAAATATAAAGGGAATAATGTTGATATGCATATCTGTCATATTCATTCTTCTTTTCTTCATGCCGGGAGAAAAAATATGGCTCGCTCTGCATCAGGGCTACAGAGGTCTTTTCGGATATCTCGGTTTTGCCGTTCCGCTTATAAATATATACTGCGCAGTACAGCTTATGAAAGAAAAAAGTACATACCGCTTTCCGCTGAAGGTGTTTTTCTTATGCGGAACAGTAGTTCTGACGGCTTCGACACTATACGCTTTCGGTTCATCGGGAATGAAG
>CADBAC010000378.1 GCA_902792495.1 Ruminococcus flavefaciens
TGCGTAGACGTAGCTATATCCAAGCCCAATGGCTTACAGGTGATCCTTATTGATGGTACTGAAAAGCTTTCTTCCGAGAACCGTGAGAAACTCTACAGCAAGTGTCATGATAAAGGTATACAGTTTATCGCTACACGAACCACAGATTCATCCGAAATGGAGGTACATTACATATGATACCACATACCCTAACTGCTGAAAATTACTTTTCCCCTGAAAATGAAATGAAGTACATGGGAAGTTCTCAGTTCAAGAGCTTCCAGCGCTGTGAAAGTTCCGCTTATGCGGAGCTTCACGGCGAATATAAGAGAGAAGTTACGGACGCACTTCTTATCGGTTCTTATATTGACGCTCACTTTGAGGGGACCCTTGACATTTTTAAGGCCCAGCATCCCGAAATATTTATGAAAAATGGCGATCTGAAAGCACAGTATCATCATGCTGACTACATGATACAGCGTGCAGAACGTGACGAGTTCTTCAAGACATATATGTCGGGAGAAAAGCAGAAAATCATGGTCGGTGAAATATCGGGAGTGCCGTTCAAGATCAAAATTGACAGCTATCTTGAAAATATGTGCATTGTCGATCTGAAATGCGTCAAGGACTTCAATCTGATATGGAATGATGAAAAAGGCGGCAAACAGCATTTTATTAATTACTGGGGATATGACATACAGGGAGCGATATATCGTGAGATAGTACGACAGAACACCGGAAAGCAACTTCCTTTCTACATAGCTGCCATAACCAAAGAGAAACCAGAACCCAAACTGAAGGTGTACTGGATACCAGATGAAGATCTGGATGCGGCACTGAATGAAGTTGTTTCACTTGCACCCCGTTTTAATCAGATAAAAGAGGGCAAACTACAGCCTCAGCGGTGTGGCGACTGTCCATATTGCCGATTTACTGAGGTACTGACCGAGCCTGTGAATTATCATGAGGAATTGGAGGTATACGATGTCGAGTGTGAATGAGAAAAAGGAATTCATGAAAAAAGTGACCATCCTCGTTGATACTCGTGAACAGAAAAACAAGCATATTACCGATGTTTTCAGCAACCTTGGCATAATGTTCAAACAACAGAAGCTTGATTTCGGTGACTACAGCTTCACCGTGGACAGCAGGGACTTCTCATGCTCCTGCGTTATCGAGCGCAAGGCTGGTATCGACGAGGTCTACGGTAACATCACCGCCGACCGTGAACGCATCGAAAAGGAGCTTGATACCATTTCCAAAAACGCAAATCAGTGTACATTTATGCTTGAGAATTGTTCAGGGTGGGAGCATCTGAAAGGATTTGAAATACCCGAGATTAAGGCAGATAAGCAAGGAAGAAAAGTCCGTAATATCGGAGCATCAGTGTACAGTACGCTGCAATCATGGAAATGTGGCAACCGTTACAGCTTCAGTGTTGAGTTCGTACCTGATCAGAACCACTCGGCGCTGAAGATACTCGAAATATTCTTCTGGTATTATCACAACTACAAAAAACAGACTGCTCCGAGAAAGTAACAATGGGTAAGAAAATACCATATGACATATCACAGAATATGGCACATACAGAGGAGAATACGTCTATATTCGCCAAAACAAACAAGTACGGATATCAGATAAACGTAAATCATCCGAGAATATGGCCAATGTATGAGCTGTACAAAGAGAAGATCGGAGAACGCATATTGTCCGATAAGCAGCGCTTTGACTTTGAGAGGCTGATATTTGAGTTGATAAGGAGAAATAATCATGAACAAAGTAATTCTAACGGGGAGGCTGACAGCTGATCCGGAATTGAGAACAACGCAAAGCGGTATTTCAACGTGCCGCTTCACCGTTGCCGCAGACAGACGTTTTGCGGATAAGAATACGGGTGAAAGGCAGGCAGATTTCATCTCCTGTGTGGCATGGAGACAGACTGCGGAATTTGTCAGTCGCTATTTCAGCAAGGGTAAAATGATAGCGTTGGAGGGTAGCCTGAGGACGGGCTCATATCAGGACAGGAACCATTCCGATGTTACTCATTACACAACTGATGTCTATGTGGATAACGTCGAATTCTGCGGCTCTAAGAGCGAGAGAAATCAGGAGGGTAATTATTCCGCTCCTGAACCTTCGGCGGCTCAGAGAACAGTACAGCAGGCTCAGAGCGCTGGAATTGACACACAAATGAACTACGGCAGTCTCAGTGACTTCGAGGAGATTCTCAGCGACGGGGATGTGCCGTTTTGAGTGAAAGTTTGTCTAAAAGAAAGGTGGGGTAGATATGGGCGAAAAAAAGAGCTTTATTCTTTATCTTGACACAATAAAACAGTGGGATATGCTTTCAGACGAGCAGGCAGGCAAACTTATAAAGGCGCTTCTGCGTTACTGCGAAAACGGTGATAAACTTGAAACGGATGATGGAATGTTGTCAATGGCATTCGGCTTCATAATTGCTCAGATCGATCGTGATTCTGAGAAGTGGAATACCATCCGTGAAAAGAGAAGTGAAGCAGTACCATCCGTGAAAAGAGAAGTGAAGCAGGAAAAAAGGGTGGCGCTCCAAAAGGAAATAATAATGCAAAAAAACAACCCGAAAAACAACCTCCAAAACAACCTGAGCCACAAAAACAAGCAAATCAAGCAAAACAAACAAAACAAGCAAATGCTTGTTCTGAGTTTTCAACAGCCGAAAACAGCGTAAATATGAGAGAAAATGTAGTTTCTAACAATGCGGTTTCCGACAACGAAAAACAAGCAAAACAAGCAAAACAAGCAAAACAAGCTGTTAATGTAAATGTTAATGGTAATGTGAATGTAAATGATAATGTAAATGTGAATGAGAGTGTGAATGTAATAAATAATCCGCTCTCTCCCTCCGCCCCCACACGCTCTCCTCTCGAATCACTCATTTACGATTACGGAGAAGAGAATGTTGAAAAGTACGTACAGCGTGTAGAAAGCTGGTATACAGAAAAAGGCAAGTCCCTCAATGACGTTGAAGCCGTTGCCAGGAGATGGATGGAACAGGATAACGTTCCTGTTATCGACCATAGCGTGGATAAGTATAAATGCGTGATCAATAATTTCTGAGGTAAGAATAATGGACAGTAATTTCTTTTTTTATTGGCAGGACAG
>CADBAC010000379.1:0-4782 GCA_902792495.1 Ruminococcus flavefaciens
CCTCCTATCCGAATTTCCGTTTCAGGAACTTTTTCAGTCCCTTACGGGCATCAATGTAGTTTCCGGCAAGTGCCTGTGTTTTCAGTTTCTGATACTGGCAGCTTGTCAGATTGTGTTTGTTTGCTTTCAGAGTTTCCATAAACTCCGAAAGATCATTCTTTCGCCGCATTATTTACCCTCCCTCGCACGCAGCAGTTTTTCCATCGGGTCATCGGTATCACCGCCGCCAGTCATATCATTTCCGCTGTCCTTGACGATAGTGTAAATCTGATACCAGGTGTTGGTGATCTGCTTGATATAATTTTGACTCATCGTAACATAGGGTGAAGTAATAGGACTCTTGACAGTCGGATGCATTGCCAGAGCACCATACTTAGACACATACCGTTCAGCCTGTATCCAACGGGCTACCGACATAGCATATTCGTTTATCAGCTGTTTCGGCACGAGGTTTTCACACCCTCTTGATTTCAGCCAGAGATATGTTGAAGTGAAAACCTTGTCCGCTTCCAGCTTTGAACCATCTTTCTGTGTTTCGAGCAGAAAATCATCTATCGGTGGCACAAACTCTGCCGACAGGTCATCGGGTTCCGGAAAATCAAATACACCCATCATTCCCGTTTCACTATCGCTTTGATTGGACGGCTTGGGACCGCTTCTCGGTCTTGCACCGCCTCTTGAAGTGCCGTCCTTTGCCATCGGCAATTCCTCCTTTCAAATTTTATTATTCTACATAAAAACAGCCGCTTTTCGGAATTTGCTGACTTTGAGCATACTCCGAAAAACGGCTTTGTTATGCAGTTTTTTCTATTCTGGCAGAGCCGGGGGCTATACCCTGTTTGAACTCCGATTTATGCACACGAGAGGGGCGCCCGTTCTTTTAGAATTCACATTTTTAAGATTTTGACCGCCCCTGGGGGGTCTGTTTGTTATATGGTTTTGTACATTATGCCAGCATTTTTGGCAATTTACGGGAATTTGCACCGTGGTATTTCCATCACATTTGTTTATGATTGTGATAATACATTACCTGTCGCCTCGTCTACGGTGTATCTGTTCATGGTGGTGGAAACAGACGGACATCAGGTTTGATTCATCGTTCGTTCCACCCTCTGATAAAGGTTTGATGTGGTGTACAATGTCAGCGTGTCCGAAGTATCCTTCCTCGAAACACATTTCACAGAACGGGTGCAGCTTTACATAGCGGTCACGCACCTTCTGCCATGCGGAGCCGTAACGGTCACTCCTTTTATATCTCCTGCCGTACTTTTCGTACTGCCGATTAGCTATTTTTTTATGCTCCTCGCAGTACAAACCGTCTGTCAGTTTAGGACAGCCGGGGTAATTACACGGTTTCTTTGGCTTTCTTGGCACGATATACACCTCCTCATTTTCGGGCATATAAAAAGCCGCAGACCAGTTTTTGTTACTGCTCCACGGCTTGGGTCTTATTTACTTTTCCACGCTACTATTATAACACATTCCTTACTGTATTACACTATATTTTACTGTCAAGTTTTCTTTTTTGGCATAGAAAGAGCCGCAGAGCAGATTATATAATTGCTGCTCCACGGCTTGGGACATATTTATTATTTCACGGTACTATTATAGCACACTTCATACTGTATTACACTGTATTTTACTGTATTGTTTTATGTGGTATGGTAATCTTTTTGAGAGCTTCACGATGCAGTCTGTAAATATTTTCAATTCCGTAGTTCATTTCCACGGCAATCTGCTCCCAGGTCTTGAAACACAGATAACGCAGTTCAAGAAGTGTCTGAAGTTCGGGATTTCTGACACCCTTTATCACCGACACCATCTCGGCTTTCAGATCCACAAGGCTGTCAATGTCTGTATTGATCTCGTTTTCAAGGTCAATCATCTTGTCAATGATGTCCTCCATGCGGTGGGTGTTCGGTGTAGCATTTCCGGGCATATCACTGAGGGTAGCCGTTGCTTTTGTGGCAAGTTCACGAAGAGTTGTTACCTGTGCTATTTTGCTGTTGATCCTCTGGTCGATTCGATAACCCTGCTGTAAGTATTCCTTTGCTGTCATAGTAAATACCTCCGAAATAGTAAAGATTCCACTCGGATTGACTATGATTGTCTTGTCTTTACTCTTTTTTACACTCATTTTCATATATTCGCTTTGACTGCATCTATCAATGCGTTCTGCGTATGCTCTTTTTTCTCCAGAGCCGCCATGATGTTTTCATCAATGGTGTTTCTTGCAATGATATGCTGAATGACGACCGTGTTTTTCTGACCCTGTCGCCATAGCCTTGCAACTGTCTGCTGATACAGTTCCAGACTCCATGTAATGCCGAACCAGACGAGGGTTGATCCTCCACTTTGAAGATTAAGCCCGTGTCCGGCGGAAGCAGGATGGATAAGTGCCACAGGGATTTCGCCGCTGTTCCACTTTACGATACTCTCGTCTGTATCGAGTTTAGAAAACGGCACTTTCAGTTCCGACAGCCTTTCTGCCCGTTCATGCTTTCGATAATGTCCTCCAAAGCATCAAGTTTTCGGTCGTGTATACGTACCGCTTTGTTGTCGTCATCGTATATTGCACCGTTAGCCAGCTGACACAGCTTGCCGGAAAGTGCCGCCGCATTTGCCGCTGTTATCTCATCATCGCCTATCGGCAAAACAAGGTCTTTTTTTAGCTGCTCGTATTTTTGTCTTTCCGCTGCCGAAAGCTCCACCTCATAACAAC
This sequence comes from Ruminococcus flavefaciens, assembly GCA_902792495.1. GTDB lineage: Bacteria > Bacillota > Clostridia > Oscillospirales > Ruminococcaceae > Ruminococcus > Ruminococcus flavefaciens_Z. Next base: position 2,723 of record CADBAC010000379.1, read on the forward strand.
TGCTGATAAGTGCCGGCATCTGCAAGTGGTCTGTAGCTTTCATAGAGATGGTAATATCTGAGATTTTCTCGTATATTTTTTCCTCTGCACCCGGCAGCGGCTTATATGAATACACGACCATGCCGTTCATCTTGTCGGGCTGGAAGTAGGCTGTACGGTACTGTCCGATAAACCTTCCAAGCCGATGTCCCATATCAAGCAGCTTGAATTCTGCGAATAAATCCATCAAGCCGTTACTGCTCGGTGTGCCTGTCAGCCCAACAATGCGTTTAACGCTTGGTCTGACCTTCATAAGAGCTTTGAAGCGTTTAGCCTGATAATTTTTGAATGATGACAGTTCATCAACTACCACCATGTCATAATCAAACTTACTGTTTTCGATAAGCCACGGAAGATTCTCACGGTTGATGATGTAAATATCGGCTTTCTGCTGTAAGGCTGCTCTGCGTTCCTTTTCCATTCCGACAATGATGCTGTAACGGAGATTTTTCAGTTGATCCCATTTTCTGATTTCCGCTCCCCAACTGAAACGGGCTACACGGAGAGGTGCGATTATCAGGATTTTATGTACCTCGAAGCTGTCAAACATCAGGTCATTGATAGCTGTCAGCGATATTACAGTTTTGCCAAGACCCATATCAAGCAGCAAGGCTGAAATACTATGCTGCTTGATAAAATCCACTGCATATCTCTGATACTTGTGCGGTATGAACTTCAAGTGTCTTTCCCTCCTATGCCCTTGATTATTTCAGGTATCTTCTGCGGATTATCCAGCACATACACCTTGAAGCCTAATTTTCTCAGCTGCTTATGTCTTGCCATCTGCAACGGGCGTGGGTGTTTTCCCAGTGCTTTCACTTCCACAAATCCGACCTTGCCATCAGGGATAAGTACCAATCTGTCAGGCACACCTGCAAAGCCCGGACTTACAAACTTCAATGCCATACCGCCGACACGCCTGACTTCCGTCAGGAATAAATATTCGAGTTGTTTTTCAGGCATTTTATCTGTATTTTTATTGCTGTTTGCCATAGGGATTTATCCTTTCAATTTTTTATAGTGTCGGTCGTGCTTGTCTCTATATAAAGTCCTCTATATAGTATTTTTTTAATAAAAAACAGCCCTAAAGGGGGTTTTATATATTGAGGGACACGACCGACACATTTTTATATTTCTGCCTCTTCTTCCAAAAGTTTTATGCCCATAAGAACTCTTGATTTACTTGTTCTTCTTCTGCGAATACCACGCATTTCAAGAGCATTATAAAACTCCGCAGTGCTTCTGATAAACTCACCCGTTCTTGTACAGTAGGAACGATAGGCAAGGTACACATCACCTGATTTTTCTTCAAGTCCTGTACCCAACTCGCAGCAAGCCTCAAGAAAATGTGCCATCCAATCGTTGTCCTGCTTATATTTTTCAATAGCGTCCTGAACGACTTTCGGATTTTTCAGCTTGAAATGATTGTCGATAGCCTTCTTTGCACCTTCGATAAGCCATTTTACAATATAACCGCCGGATTTTTTGATAAGAAACTCTGAGTAGTTCTTGATGTCACTTTTGCCCGAAATCTTTGCGTTGAAGGGAATGACGATAAGCCTTCTCCAGATACCGTCATCCATTGCACCGACCTTTGGCAGGTGATTGGTATAAAGCACGAGTGTGTGACTGGGTTTGAATGAGAATGGGTCCTTATATTATTACAAAACAAAAATCTCGTCTGTTGAGCAAAGCTGCTTTACCGTTGATGTATTCAGACGCATACCTTCTTCAAGCTCGGCGGCTATCAGCAAACGCTTTCCTTTTGCTTCGGCAAGCTCAGGTTTGACATTACGCTTACAGCCGATAGTCAGAGTATCAGCCGAGATATTTCCGCTGTATGAACCAAGTGCTCCGGCAATAGAGTTCCAGAAGGTAGACTTTCCGTTGCTGCCGACACCGTATGAGATAATCAATTCTTCGAGATATACATTGCCTATGGCACACAATCCTGCAATCTGCTGTACATATTCTATCAGTTCGCTGTCCCCTTGGAATATCAAGCTGAGGGTATCGAGCCA
>CADBAC010000379.1:4845-6543 GCA_902792495.1 Ruminococcus flavefaciens
GCCGCAGATCGTATGTACCTTCGGGTGTGTTCAGCAACATACCGTCAGCATCAAGGTCTGTGGGCTTCATTTCAAGCATTGGCTTTGCCGCCTGCATAGCCGACACGATGTATTTCATATCTCTGCGTTTCATAACAAAAGCCTTGTACGATACAGCGGTAACATAATCCTTGTACAGATTCATCTGTTCATCGTTAAAATTCGCAACTGCCTTTTTTCCGCAGGACAGTATTGTTTCTTCTGTTACACCGGCACTGACAAGAGCCTGCACGGCATTCTGAACGGCATCTTTTGCATCTTCAAGCTGTAAATCGAGAAATTCCTCCACAGCACCGACAGCCCTCTGCTTTGATTCTACCCACTGCTGTCCGTCAAAACGGATATAGTCGGTAGCCGATGTATATCTCAACTCATCTCCATATTCTCTTGCTATGACCTTTGCCTGTCCGATATCGGAGTAATCGTAAGGCTTTAAGGAGCGTGTACGGAAATCGTATTCTTCGGGCGGGATATATCCCTCCTGCGACATGACTTTTTCAGCAAATCTGCAAGCGCTTCTCCATATCGTTTCAAGCTCCTCGCTTTCAAGCGGCGGATTGCATTTGTTGGATTCTTCGATAAAAATGCTGTACGCTCTTTCGGTAATGCCGTAGCGTTTAAGTATTCTTCCGGCAAAGCGTGACATGGTATTGTTTCTTTTTCCCTGCGGAATAGTTCGTGTATCCTGCGGCGGTGAAATAATACAGTCGATCGTGATTTCACCCTCATGCCAGATAATTTCCTTTGTCGGATTGCCGTAGATAAAACGGGCGGCATCGAGTGCATTTCCGTCAAAGAACGGATACTGTGCCGCAAGATATTCTTTGAGCTGCTTGTAAGCATCTTTATCGGTGACAGAATCTATCGGGAAATAAACATGATGTCTTGGTCTGGGTGATTTTCTGTCCTTCGGTTTCATATTGTTGCGGCTCGGCACAACGATAAAAGCCACATCGGGAAATATCTTTGCGTAGTCCTCTGCCTTTATCCAGTCATCAGGATTATCGGAGTTGGTGTTGTCATTGTCCATCACAATACAATCCGACACCACAAAGTTATCAACACTGCGGCGATCGCCTTTGAATTCACCGCACACATGATCAAAACACACGGCTTTCAGCAGTTCTTCCTCGCTGTCGATCGTGTGCTTGTTCGGATAAAGCGTGTTGTTCTGCTGTCCACGGCAGTTTGCGGTATAGATAGTGAATTTCATGATGTGACCTACCCTCGGTAATGCTATCGCCGAATACCCACAGCTGCTCACAGCGTCCTATCAGCACCATGTCCATAAACATAGCAAGGTCACGTTCTTTCTCTTCATTCATAAACTGCGGAAAAAGAAGATGAGGTGCGATAGGGATAGCATGGTTATCAACGGCAAAACGGCAGTATCTTTTTGCATTCTCCGTGTTTGCGGCAATATCCCCGGAGTAGGGGCTGCAGATATAGACCAACGGTCTGTACCTTGCAGCTTTTTCTTCTTTTTGTATCTTCGACAACGCATGATACGCTGTCGGGTCAGGATATCTTTCACTATTGTAGATGTTCATAAGAATCCTCCTTTTAATAATAGAGTAACAAATCGTTACGGTATTTTTCTTTGCTAAAGGGGCGGACAATTCATCGTCCCCCTTTTTAGATGAGACTGCAATCTGTTGC
>CADBAC010000380.1 GCA_902792495.1 Ruminococcus flavefaciens
TGGTGAACTTCTCTTGGTTCAGCTGATTCAAGTATCATTGCTACAGCTGTACGCTTTTTGGTAGAAACAAGATGCTGCTGCAATGCCGAAACAGCAAGAAGTGACGGGATAGGACAGTGATACTCATCAACTCCACGATCGGAAAGTATGAGTATGGATGCACCGTCACGGTATGCCTTATCTGCCTCGATGAACAGTCTTTCTATTGCCTTTTCAAGAGGTGTGCCGATGTAGTAAGTGATAGGTATAACAGCACTTTTCAGTCCGTTTTCATTCAGGGATTTTATCTTCAGCATATCAGTCTCGGTAAGTATGGGGTTCTCTATTTTCAGCACATGACAGTTCTCGGGAAGCTCCTCAAGAAGATTGCCGTCCTTGCCGATATAGACGCTTGTATCTGTAACTATTTCCTCTCGGATAGCGTCAAAGGGCGGATTCGTTACCTGTGCGAAAAGCTGACGGAAATAGCTGAAAAGGTTCGGCATATTCTTGTCAAGCGGAGGAAGCGGAATGTCACTTCCCATTGATGCGATAGGCTCTGCACCTTTTTCTGCCATTGGAAGAATACTTGTGCGGATATCCTCATATGTGTATCCGAATGCCTTCTGAAGCTTTGAAAGCTCCTCATCGGAATAGGTCTGAACTCCCTTGTTCGGGATATGAAGATCATGCAGACGGACAAGATTAGCGTCCAGCCATTCGCCGTAGGGCTGACGCAGTGCATAGGCAGTTTTTATCTCGTCGTCCTCTATTATGCGTCCCTGCTTTGTGTCTGCAAGAAGCATCTTTCCGGGGCGGAGACGGTCCTTCTTCACTACCTTTTCCGCAGGTATGTCAATACATCCTGTTTCGGATGAGAGTATGAGATATCCGTCACTTGTTACACAGTAACGGGAAGGGCGGAGTCCGTTTCTGTCCAGTACAGCGCCCATAACATCGCCGTCTGAAAAAATAATGGATGCAGGACCGTCCCAGGGTTCCATCATTGTTGCGTAGTACTGGTAAAGGTCATACTTTGAGCGTGAGATAGTCTTGTCATTCTTCCACGGTTCGGGAATAGCTATCATGACCGCAAGAGGAAGCGGCATTCCCGACATTACCATAAATTCAAGGGCATTGTCCAGTCTTGCCGAGTCTGAACCATTCACATTTATGGCAGGAAGTATCTTATACATATCATTTTTCAGCGCTTCACAGGACATACTCTCCTCACGGGCAAGCATTTTGTCGGCGTTGCCTGTTATTGTGTTTATCTCGCCGTTGTGGACTATGAAACGGTTAGGATGTGCCTTCTGCCAGCTTGGATTGGTGTTGGTGGAGAAACGGGAATGTACCATTGCAATGGCAGATGTGAAGCTTTCACTCTGGAGGTCTGTATAGAATCTTCTCAGTTCGTCAACGAGAAACATTCCCTTATATACGATAGTACGGCTTGAAAGTGAACATACATATGTGTTCTCGTCCGAATGCTCAAATTCACGCCTTGCTATAAATAATCTGCGGTCAAAGTCAAGTCCCTGAGGACATTCTTCAGGACGCTTGACAAATGCCTGCATAATGTAAGGCATACTCTCAAGGGCTTTCTGTCCGAGAATATCAGAAGATACGGGAACATCACGCCAGCATAAGAAGTCCATACCGTTCTTTTTTACAATAAGTTCAAACAGTTTCTTAGCCTGACTGCGTTTCAGTTCATTCTGAGGGAAGAAAAACATTCCTACTCCGAAATCGCCTTTTGCTCCGATATTATATCCAAGCTTTTCAGTCTCACTGATAAAGAAGCTGTAAGGCATCTGCACAAGTATGCCAACACCGTCGCCTGTTTTTCCTTCGGCATCCTTGCCTGCACGGTGTTCAAGCTTTTCTACTATTGTGAGTGCACTGTCAACAACATAGCGTGACTGCTCTCCATTGATATTTACCACGGCACCTATGCCGCAGTTGTCGTGTTCAAAACGTGGACTGTAAAGTCCCTGCTCCTGATATGGAGCTTCACTTCTGAAATTGTCCATATTATTCACTTGCCTTTCCGGTACAGAGCGCCTTTGATCTGCACCGATGAAATAAAAAAATGGACGTTCGGGCAGACAAATAGTCTGCACAAACGTCCTTGTTTCTGCAATTATTTTAGCACGACAAAGCGGAAATGTCAATAGCTTTTTACAGGATTTTTCGGTTTCGTAGTATTTGCACAGTTACTTTTCACTAACTCATATTGCAAAATGTCTGAAATGTCAAATTTCAAAAAAGCCCTTGACAAATCTCCGAAAAGAGAATATAATGGCATTGTAAACAGCAAGGGAGCTGCGGATATGGAATCCGTAGCTCTCTTTTTGGTTTATAGCGCTAAATTCCATACACAATGGGGTGTATGATGTTCCGAACCGTGGACGTCATACACCCTTTTGTATTCTGCTGTAATAATTTTAGGAGGTTTTCTTTATGGATCAGACATTAGTTACTCAGGTTCTTGAAGAAGC
>CADBAC010000381.1 GCA_902792495.1 Ruminococcus flavefaciens
ACGATCAATAAAACCCAATTATTTCTCGCACAATTATTATAGCATTTATCTCGGGTTTTGTCAATAAATTACAATGTTTTTCATCATAATAGACAAGTTTTGCACACAGTTACTTATATACGGCCTGATTTTTTGTTTTTTGGTATAAAAATTCACAAATAGTGCATTTACAGACATCAGGTCTCTTTCTCGATATTGTCGGCTCTTATGACTATGATATCGCCGTATTTCAGCATCACATTGTCGTATGGCATTATTGAAAGGTCTCCCCTGATTATCATATAGATACGTGTGCCCATTTCTGTCTCGGCTTCGCTTACCATCTTTCCGAGAAAAGGACTTTCCCTGTCAACGAGGACTTCACCCAGTTTCGAGATGTCTGTCAGCTTCTTGTCGGAATTCTGCTTCTTGGTGTACTGTTCAACAAAGCCCGCACTGATGATACCTGTAGGCACCGCAACCACTCCCACACCGAGAAAGGCAATGCATATCGCCATCAGTCTTCCCACAACAGTTATGGGGTAGATATCGCCGTATCCCACTGTCAGCAGAGTCGAAACGCTCCACCATATTCCCGAAAATGCGTTGCGGAAGACCTCGGGCTGTGCTTCATGCTCCACATTATATATGCCCAGCGATGAAGCAAACATCAGCACTATTATAATGAATACCGATGAAAGTATCTGATTTTTCTTCTCCACAAGGACGCTTGTGATTATGTGGAAGGAGTCGTAACGTGCATTTACCCTGAAAAGGTGGAATATCCTCACCACTCTCAGCATACGGAACACAATGAATCCGTCAAGGAAGAAGAACGGCAGAATAGTCAGCAGATCAACCACTCCGTCAAAGGAACGCAGGAAGCGCAGTACCGCTCCTGCTTTTGTTTTTTTCGGATACAGGAACTCGGAAGTCCATATCCTCAGCCCGTACTCAACGGCAAACACAAGCACCGTAATTCCCTCACAGATGCGGAAAAAGCCGTGATATTCCGCCATTTCGTCGAATGAATCCAGAAACAGCGTGATGATATTCACGATTATGACCGTCACTATGAAAATATCAAATGCCCTGCTGGGGATATCTCCACGGTTGCCTATCTGTATGATATCAAAGATCCGCTTTTTGATTCGTTGGTATCGTGTCATTTCTGTCTTAGTCAACACCGCTCAGCTCCTGATACAATTTTTTCGCATAACTGTCAGTCATGCCGCAGATATAATCCGTGACAAGAAGAAGTCTCAGGTACAGCTTTTCTTCTTCGGGCTTGTCTGCCGAGAATGTCTTGTAGGCACGGATGTAATTCTCGGACACAAGCGCCATTATTTTCTGATCGACGGCAGAAGCAGGAATGTCCGTATCGTAAAGCACAGCCGCCCTTACCAGATTGCTCAGAAGAAAATCGTATATCCTTCCTGCGGCAATTTCAAGCTTGAATATCTCCTTTGAGCGGAAAACATACCTGACAGCCATATCGCTGAGTGCAAAGGCAATGGCGTTTCCGTGAGAGACAGCAAGAAGCTCTTTTCTGAACGTACCGTTCATGATATCACTGTAATTCTTCGTGAAACCGTAAGCGGCACACCTCAGCAGTACGCCTTGCAGGTATATCACCCAGCGCTGTACCGCATTCTGTTCGGGAGAAGATATGCCGTTTTCCAGCGCTTTGCTGTAGTAGTCCTCTAGCTTTGCAACGGCTTTTTCAAATTCCGCTCTCTCTCCGTCGTCAGCGCAGTTGTTGATGTAATTCTCCTTCAGTTCGCCAAGAAGCCTGTCATAGCTGATGAATCCCTTCTTTACGGCATCTTCGGTGTCTGCGGTCTTGTAGGCGATATCGTCTGCGGCTTCAAGGATGAAAGCCAGAGGATGACGGCATCCCCCTGCACCTGTACTCGATGTAATATCCTCGAATATCTCCTTATCCGCATAGTAATATCCCATCTTCTTATCCTTGATATTTCCGCTTTTCTTGTCGATCTCCAGAGAGGAAACGGGGTACTTGATAATGGTATTCAGCAGCGGATATGTAAGATTCATGCCGTTTTCGTCCACGAGAAAATGAAGCTTAGACAGCAGTCTCAGTGCCTGTGCATTGCCCTCGAAATTGTAAAGGTCGCCCAGCATCTGCTCCGACAGCACCTTGTCCAGTTTCTGTCCTCTGAACTCCATTAGCGGCAGATTTTTCCTGAACCAGTCACGGATGAAGTCCTCGCCGAAATGTCCGAAAGGCGGATTGCCGATATCGTGGATAAGTCCAGCACATTCAAGGATACTGCATATCTTTCCCGTCTTTGCCTCGTCTATGTCGTCAATGCCGTTCTCACGGATATAGCTGAATATCATCTGTCCCAGCGACTTGGCAAAAGATGAAACTTCAAGGGAATGAGTAAGCCTGGTGCGGACGAAATCTCCCCTTTTCAGCGGAAAGACCTGTGTCTTGTCCTGCAAGCGTCTGAAAGATGCGCTGCCGATTATAC
>CADBAC010000382.1 GCA_902792495.1 Ruminococcus flavefaciens
GCCGCCAGGAAAGCCAGCGCGATGCAGATGAACATCGTCCAGCCGGGCATATCTTCTGCATGAGACATTTCAGAGAGAAGCTAAAAAAGGCAGAAACATCTATACTGACCGCTTCCGCAGGGGATAGAAAGGTCGATATTAGTACCCGATTCAACGTCGCCCTTTACGGAGAACACCAGTATACGGTTCTTTGAACCGCTTACGGTATCATTCTTTATTTCGGTGAGGACAGCTTCGATATCGCCGCCCCAGTTGTTGACAACTTCGGCATTGCAGCCTTTCTTGATCTTCTTGGTCTTTTCAGCCTCAACAGGTATCTTCACGGTAAAGCCCTCGTCTACGATATCGATGACAGCGATAGGAGTGCCCTCCATAGCCTTTTCATCGGGCTTTACATTGATAGCGCTTACCACACCGCTGTACTTGGACTTTATCTTGTCGTCGGAGGAATCCTTCTTCAGCTTCTCAACTTTCTTGCGCTGCTTCTCGATGGCCTTCTGCTGGGCTTCAAGATCAAGTGCAGCCTTCTGATTGGTGAGGTCGTTTGTTCTTTTGGTCTTGTTGTAGGTCGTTATAAGATCTTCGAGAGTTCTCTGCTTTGCAATGACATCTGCATCTGCGGTTTCGTATGATGAAGTGCTTCCCGAACCGCCGAACTGTGATTCATAGTCGGAAATGCGGAAGTTGATATCGCCTATCTCGGACTCGACCGAACCAAGCTGACCCATCAGATCATTGCGGATCCTGTTCTTTTCGTTCTCGTACTCATTTTTTGCGTTGTCGGCAGCATTTCTTTTCTCATCAGCAGCAGCCTTTGCGGACTCTGCGTCTCCGCCGTTTTCTTCGGCATTTTTAGCTTCCTCATCAGCCTTAGTGCTTTCCTCAGCGGCATTCATCCAGCTGTTGAAAAGTGAAGGGAGAGAACCGATCAATTCGGGAGAAGCTTCTGAATAGTCGTCACTGTCGATAGCGGATACAGCTGACCTCAGCTTTGACTGTAAGTCTGTCTTATCGGCAAGTGCACGTTTATCGGAGTTGTAATCATCACGGGCAGCAGCAGCGTTGCTTTCATTTACAGCAGCAGCATTTCTCTCTGCAATGGCACGGTTAAGATCCTCACGGGCATTGCGTATAGCCTGATCTTCCTGAGTATAGTCTGTAGGTTCGGTGAGGAGTGCCTTCTGATACTCCAGTTCAAGGTCTGCGAGAGTTTTCTCCTCAAGTTCAAGAGTTTCGTTCTCCACAGCGCTTACAGTAAAGAGGACATCGCCCTTCTTTACTTCCTGACCTGTTTTTATCTCGATGGTCTTGATGGTCTTTGTGCCTTCCACGGAGACCTCGTAAGCCTGATTCGACTCCACAAGTCCGCTTCCTCTGACACGTTCCGTCAGCTTTCCCGAGACAGCCGTTTCGGTGGATATCTCAGCAAGTGAGCGGTTCATGATGGTGTTTGAGAAGAAGGTCAGCACCAGCAGGGCTGCCAGAAATATGATAAGCAGCGTTTTTATGATCTCTCTTTTGCGCTGCGGGCTGACCTTTTCCTCAGATGTTGTATTTATGTTGATTTCTTTGTTCTCGTTGTTCATATCTTTATCTCCTGCCGCCTGAAAAGCGGCTTGTATATATTTTTGTTAGTGTGTCATCCTTTGATTCCGCCTGATGTAGCTATTCCCTCTACCAGGTAATCCTCGCCGTAGAGGAACATCAGTATGGTCGGCACCATGTAAACCGTGCCGACTGCAAAAGCAAGTCCGATATCGCCTGTATTTATCTGTGAAAGGAATACCGAAAGCGGATGATAGTCCTGATCGTTCATAAGCACCAGAGGCTGTTCCACCATGTTCCAGTAGTCAATGAAAACCAGCATCGCTACCGATATAATAGCGCTTTTGCAGAGCGGAAGGTATATCTTCGTCAGTATCTGCAACTCTCCTGCGCCGTCCAGTTTAGCGGCTTCCACATAAGATATGGGGATTCGCTTCATCACCTTTGTCAGCAGGAAAATGCTGAAAGGCGAGAATACCGCAGGGAGTATTACCGCTGCCCTTGTGTTGAGTATCCCGAACTTGTCGGCAACAAGGAAATTCGGTACCAGAGTTACCTGATAGGGCATTATCATAAGTATGATATAAGCGAAGAAGATGATGCTTTTTATCTTGCCCGGGTATCTTGCAAAGCCGTATGATGTGAGTATCGCCACCGCCAGCTGAAAGACCGTTATTGGTACGGTAAGTATGACTGAATTCCAGAACTTCATAAGATAGTCGGAATTGGTTATCAGCACCGCTTTGTACTGGTCGAATGTGACCTTGTCGGGGATGAATTTAAGGTTGACGTTTTCGGATATGAATACTTTCTTGTCGTCTGTCATTTTACCGAAAAGTGCGCCGTAGTTAGCTGATATCTCGCCTGATGTCATAAATGAGTTTGCGATAGTCAGCACAGTGGGCAGAAGGAAGAGGAATGCTGACACGCCGAAAATATTCTCGGCGATAAGGAGTACCGCTATTATCACTATCATAACAAGCGCAAACAGCACTGCCGCCGCTGAAAGCTTCTGATAATCAAAGCTGTTGAATGTGTTGTTCATGAAGTGCTGAAGCATATACAGCTTAGCCAGAGGATGGTCTCCCGTCAGGAGGTAGACTTCTCTGAACACCTTGAATGAATTGATAAGTGAGAGTATCAGCACGAAAAGAATTGTCGGCGAGAGATATCTCAGCTTGATATGCAGGAATTTCCATATCCTTCCCGCACCCTCAAGGTCTGCGACTTCAATGATATCCTTTGGTATGCTGCAAAGTGCGGACATGAAAAGTATCATATTGTATCCCAGATTCTTCCACAGGAACATCATAACTATGACGACCTGACCCTTGCCGGAATTCATCCAGTCAGTGCCCTGACCGCCGAAGAATTCGGTTATCTGGTTGATAGTGCCGTGGTTGTGGAAAAGCACCTGCCATACCAGCACTACCGATGCGCTGGGCACCATAAGGGGACTGAGGAAGAATGTTCTGAATATGCTTTTTCCGGGGATGTTTCTTTCCAGCAGCATTGCCAGTCCCAGAGAAAGCAC
>CADBAC010000383.1 GCA_902792495.1 Ruminococcus flavefaciens
ATGGCACTGATAGCAATTATATGTATGTTCTTCGCAGACTGGAAACTGGCACTGCTGTCACTCTGCTCTCTGCCTTTGGGACTGTTTGCAATGGGAATGATGTTCAAGGCGGGTATGGCACGCATGAACGCCTACTATGCCGCATCTGCAAAAATGAACGCAACGATAATCGAATACGTCAACGGTATGGAGGTCGTCAAGGTTTTCGGGCGGGACGGCGAATCCTATCAGCGATATGAGAGCGACATCAAAAGCTACCGTGATTTCACACTTGCGTGGTATAAGGTCTGCTGGCCGTGGATGGCACTTTATAATGCGATCATTCCCTGCGTGGCGCTTGTCATGCTGCCTGTGGGAACGCTCTTTGTACTGAATGGCACATCGACACTTGCGGACTTAGTGCTTGTGTTCTGCTTGTCTCTTTCGGTCGGTATGCCGCTGCTGAAAGCGCTTGCCTTTGCGGGTAAGATACCCCAGCTCGGCTACAAGATAGACGAAATTGAAAAGGCTATGGACAATGAGCCTTTGAAAACTAATGACAACTCATTTATCGGTAATTCACATATCGTGAGATTTGAAGATGTTCGCTTTGCCTACAAGGAAAAAGAAGTTCTGCACGGCGTATCGCTTGAACTGGGTGAGGGAACGCTGACCGCACTTGTAGGAGAATCGGGCAGCGGCAAATCAACTCTTGCAAAGCTGCTTGTCCATTACTATGATCTGAACGGCGGACATATCACCCTCGGCGGTCAGGACATCACCGATATGAGCATTGAAGCACTGAACGACAATATCTCCTATGTATCGCAGGAGCAGTTTCTGTTCAACACCACGCTGTATGAGAATATCCTCATCGGCAAGCCCGATGCAAGCCGTGAAGAAGTAATGGCGGCGGCTGAAAAAGCACAGTGCGGTGAGTTCCTGAAACGTCTGCCGAAAGGCATTGACACAATGGCAGGCGACGGCGGTAAAATGCTTTCGGGCGGTGAGCGACAGAGAATTTCTCTTGCAAGGGCGATACTGAAAAATGCCCCTGTCATCGTGCTTGACGAAGCGACAGCCTTTATTGATCCCGAAAACGAGGAGAAAATGAACTCTGCTATTGCCGAGATAATCAAGGGAAAGACCGTCCTTGTCATCGCTCACCGCTTGCAGACAATCGTGAACGCTGACAAGATATGCGTCATGAAGGACGGCAATATCATTGCCGCAGACGCCCACGAAAAGCTCCTGCAAAGCTGTGCGGAATACCAGAAATTATGGAACAGCAGCGAAGCAAGAGCCAACTGGACTATCGGAAATGAGGTGAGGGCATGATAGGAATGATAAGACGTATCCTCGGCGTTTCGGGGAAATACAAGGGCAGGATATACGGTGCTATGGGCTTTTCATTTCTGAAAGGTCTGCTCATGAAAGTACCGATAATTCTCACATATTTCATCGTTACAACCTACATTGACGGTACGCTTACGAAAAAAACCGCTCTTTACGGAGCGATAGCACTTGTGGCAAGTATTATCGTGCAGGCGGCGTTCCAGTACCTCGCGGACAGGCTGCAAAGCGGCGCAGGCTACCTGATATTCGCCGATATGCGAATGAAGCTGGGCGAGCATCTGCGCCGCCTGCCTATGGGCTATTTCACAGAGGGCAACATCGGCAAGATAAGTTCTGTTCTGTCAACGGACATGGTGTTCATCGAAGAAAACTGCATGATGGTGCTTGCGGACATGATGAGTTATCTGTTCTCGCAGGCAATAATGATAGTGTTTATGTTCGTGTTCGACTGGCGGCTCGGTATTGTTTCACTCTTGATAACAGGCTGTATGGTCATACTCGGCAGGCACATGATGAAAAGCGACCTCGTTCATTCCGATGAAAAGCAGGAAGCCGCCGAGATACAGACGCAGGCGGTGCTTGATTTCACCGAGGGCATCGGCATTATCAAGACCTACAATCTGCTCGGTGAAAAGTCAAAGGAGCTGACCGACAGCTTTGAAACCAACTGCCGTGTGAACCTTGATTTTGAGTTTTCTCACCACCCGTATAAGAGGCGCGTATTCCTTATCTACGGCATCGGCACAGTCGTTATGCTTGCGCTTTCGGCGTTTCTCTATACAAAGGGACTTATGGAACTGAATTTCTTTCTCGGAATTATGCTGTGCCTGTTTGACCTGTTCGTCCCGATAAAATCCTTCTACGATCAGGAGGCAAGACTCACTGTCATGAGTGCTTGTATGGACAGAATAGAAGCACTATTTGCCGAGAAAGAGCTTGAAGATAACGGCACACAAACGCTGACTAACAGCAATGCTCCCGAGATAGAATACAGAAATGTCACTTTTGCCTACGATAAAAACGACATACTTAAAGATGTTTCATTCAAAGCCGATAAAGGCACAATGACCGCACTGGTCGGACCGTCCGGCGGCGGTAAATCGACAATTGCAAGTCTGCTGACTCGGTTCTGGGACGTG
>CADBAC010000384.1 GCA_902792495.1 Ruminococcus flavefaciens
CTGCTGAAATATCAGCCGAAATTCAAGGGCTCTATGCTGGACGCCGACCACAAGGACGGCTCAAAGGGCTGGTACTGCACGATATACGACAGCGATTACGTGAACTGGGATAAGGACAGCTTTGTGGACGGCTGTGTTCCGCCCTTTGTTATGGAAAAGTTCATTCCCGGAGCTGTAGAGGAGCCCCAGGGCGTTTTCAAGAACCTCATAGATCTGCACAGATGTGATACTCTTGAGGAACTTGCAGATGAACTGGGTATCCCTTACGATAAGATGAAAGCTTCCGTTGAACGTTACAACGAACTCTGCGAAAAGGGCTGTGATACTGACTTCGGAAAGCCGGCAAAGTATATGCACAAAATAGAAAAAGCTCCGTTCTGGGGAGCAAGGAAGCATATCCGTGTTTCTGCGGAAGTATCGGGAGTTGTCACCAATGAGAATGCACAGGCGCTTGACTCAGAGGGCAGACCGATCGAGGGACTTTACTGTGCAGGTAATCTTGGCGGACCTTTCTACGGCGGCGCAGATTATCCTTTCCATCAGACAGGACTTTCTCTCGGAAGATGCTACACATTCGGAATGATAGCCGCAAAACACGCTTTAGGCAAACTGGACTGACGGAGTATCAGCTATGGAAAAAATGGAATGGACAAGAAAGCCTGAACGCTTCATTATAAGCGATGACCGCATCGAGATAGTGACAGAACCCCATACCGATCTGTGGCAGAGGACATATTATCATTTCCGCAATGATAACGCTCCTGTGCTGCAAACCGAAACTGATGAGAAGTACTTCTCTTTCGTGGTAAAGACCGATTTCACCGACAGCCGACACCGCTTTGACCAGTGCGGTATAGTCATGTATCTTGATTCTGAAAACTGGCTGAAAGCGTCAGTGGAATACGAAAACAGTGAGTATCAGCACTTAGGGTCGGTAGTCACCAATCACGGATATTCCGACTGGGCCACGACAGCTGTACCTGCTGACGTAAAGACAATGTGGTACTGTCTCAGCAGGCGTGAGGACGACTATTGCATTGAGTGTTCATACGATGGTGAAAACTTCACACAGATGAGAGTATGTCATATGTGGGAAGGCGGAGGAAAGATACGTTTCGGCATTTATGCCTGCAGTCCCGAGGATTCGAGTTTCAGGGCTGTATTCACGGATATGTAAGTGACAGAATGCAGATGGAAGGCTCACGACGGTCAGCAGCCTGACTGAGGAAAGACGGATCTTAACAAAATAATACGTTACTGCCCCGGAGTGAAAATAATACACTTTGGGGCAGTAATTTTATATGAGCTGCTATTTTTTCATCCGAAGCATAGAAATATTTTAAATTGCTTGACTTACAAAAGAAAATGTGTTATAATACAATTTGCACCATTTGTATAATATCGCTGCTATTATACAGAGAGTTGACGTTATTTAAGGAGTTAAAAAATGAAAAGGAAATTACTGAAAAAATCATTTGCAGCATTCACAGCTGCAGCGATCCTCGGATGCGGTGCCGTACAGCCTTCTGTGTTCGGCTGCTTATCAAACAACACCATTACTGCTGATGCAGCTGCTGTATCTGTAGGAAACGACCAGTGGCACAAGGGTTATTGCTATACTAACAACGTATCATTCCAGGCAGATAAGGGAATGAGATATAAGAACAAGGAAGGCAGTTATTCTTTAGTTGTCAATAACACAGCCAATAACGATGCCTGCCTGACAAAGAAGTTCAAGGTAGAGCCCCATTGCAGATACAGATTCTCTGCTATGGTAAAATGCAAGGGCTATTCTGCTGAAAAGAGTACTGTTTTTTCAGGTGCAAGCTTATCGTTAGATAACAGCGACAGTCATTCTGCTTTCGTTACTTCAAATCAGTGGACAAAGGTAGAACTTGAGTTCTCATCTTTTGAAAAGGACGAGGTCTCTCTCAGTCTCCGCAACGGAAAGCACGGCAACTGCTGTAAGGGCGCTGCATACTTCACAGATATCCGCCTTGAAAAGCTTCAGAGTACAGCTACAACTAAGTGGGATATGCTGGCAGTTATCTACGAGAACGTTAATGCAACTGTTAATGTAAGAGGCAAGAACGAAAAAATTGTTGATTCACTTTCAGATGAATACATCGATCTTATCAAGTACTGGGTGAAAAAATTACCTACAACAATGCCTGCACTTTCAAATAACCGTATGCAGGTAAATCCTGTTGATGTCGTTGTTATAGATGGCAATAAAGCTCTCACACAGATCGATGGAAGATACAATGACGGTGGATGCATTGATGATTATTCCACGGAGATACAGTCAGATATCAAGCCTTATCTCCAGAAGAAGCAGTACGATGAAGTATTGGTATTTGCTCCTATAGATTCTGCTACAGACGGCTGGACTGGACTTGGCGGCACATCTTTCGGCAACCATATATATTTAAGTCAGTTCGGCTGTCCTCCTATATCCGACTTTGATTATGAAT
>CADBAC010000385.1 GCA_902792495.1 Ruminococcus flavefaciens
TAATAAAAGTATATGACGGATGAGTCCGCATTTTCCGAAAAGGGGGAGTATGTATGCAGATAGTTACACCAAAACAAATGGCAAAGATCGAGGAACGCTCAGAAAAGCTGGGAGTTAGCAAAAAACAGCTCATGGAAAACGCAGGAAAGGCACTTGCTGACCTTATCGACAATTACTGCCGCAAAGACAATAACCGCACAGAGGGACGCTCGGTAGTTTTCCTCACAGGCAAGGGAAACAATGGCGGAGACTGCTATGCGGCGGCTAATATCCTCGTTTACCGTGGCTGCAAAATAACAATAATCGACATCGGCGGTCAGCCCGAAAGCGACCTTGCAAAGGAGATGTATCTCCGTCTGCCCAAGGAGCGTATAAACTTCATAGACGGCTACAGGAACAAAACTGTGGATGCTGCCATCGAAGCTGCTGAGCTGGAATATATGACAGTGGGCGGCGACAGCAGTCTGGAAGCTCTCGAAAATAAAAAGGACCGCAACCCCATAGACAATATCCTCCTGCACGAGAAAAGACGTATGCAGAAGGTCACACAGGCTGTAAAAGAAGCTGATGTGCTGGTGGACGGAGTTTACGGCACAGGTTTCCACGGCCATCTGGACAAGAATACAGCGGCTGTATTTGCCATAGGCACAGGCGCTTACTGCATAGCTGTGGATGTACCAAGCGGCGGCAACAGCACAGAAGGCACAGTCGCACACGGCACATTCAAGGCTGACGAGACTCTCACTTTCGGCTACATCAAAACCGGTATGTCACAGTTTCCGCTGAAGAAATACTGCGGAAAGGTGACGGTAGCTGATATCGTTCTGCCTTCGGGTGCGATAGATGCTATTGACGGCGAAAGGAAGTATTACCGCATAGAGCGCAATCATCTTGCAGCATTCCCGCCCAAGCGTGAAAGGGATTCACATAAGGGCAATTTCGGAACAGTTCTTGTTATCGCAGGAAGTTCATCCATGAGAGGTGCAGCTGCTTTCGCTTCACTGGGCGCACTGAGAAGCGGTGCAGGACTTGTCCGCCTTGCTTCCGTTGAAAAGTGCATAGACTCGGCAGCGGTACTGGTCCCCGAAGCTACATTCATCGAAATGGACTATGACGATTACGGCCATATGCTTTTTGACCCAAACCGTGAAGCTGTCCTCGAAGCCATGAAAAAGGCTAAGGCTGTAGTTATCGGCTGCGGTATGGGAGTTACTCAGGATACCATTGAGCTGACAAAATTCGTCACGGAAAATGCAACGTGTCCCGTAATTATTGATGCAGACGGAATAAACTGTATAGCTTCCGACATAGATATATTACTGAAGAAAAAGACAGAGGTCATAATTACTCCTCATCCCGGAGAGATGGCAAGACTTCTCAACTGTGATACCGCTATGATATCCGATAACAGGATAGTCGTGGCTGAGAAATATGCCGAGAAGTACGGTATTACCGTTGTACTCAAGGGCGCAGGCACTATTATTTCTGACAGCCGTGCGACTGCGGTCAATCATACAGGCAACGCAGGTATGAGCGTAGGCGGCAGCGGAGATGTCCTCGCAGGCATGATAGGTTCGATAATCGCTCAGGGAGTAGGAGTTTTCGACGGCGCTTGTGCAGGTGTGTATATGCACGGCCTTGCAGGTGATATCGCTGCTGAAAAGCTTGGAATGGAGGCTATGCTGCCCCGTGATATCATCGACAATCTGTCTGATTCATTCAGCGCATTAAAAGAAAAGAAAAGGGATATGAAGATCTGATATCTCAAAACAGCGGATGTTTAAAGTCAATTTTTAATTCAGGAGTGATACCATGAAAAGACTTTCTGCATTCGCTGTTTTCTTTGTTATGGCATTCTGCCTTGTTTCATGCGCAGTGCCTGTGAAGAGCGGCAGTACATCCCACGAAAACGGCCTTGACAGCGCATTTGAGTCGGCTGTGACTTTTACCATTGAAAAGATGACAGCGGAAGGGACCCTCATCCGTCAGGGAAGCGGCATATGGTCCATAGAGTTCGATTCGCCCAATACTCTCAGCGGAGTGAAGATGGATTTCGCTGACGGCGAGGTGAGTGCATCCTATAAGGGACTGGAATTCTCCGTGCCGCAGTCAGCACTTCCCGAGAAAGCCATGATGCTGAATCTTATCAAAGCCGTGGACGATAACGCAAGGCTTGAAAAACTCAGCGGCGAGGAAAAGGACGGCAGCTTTATCGTTTCGGGAACTCTCGAAGAAGGCGGATATCAGCTTGTCACTGACAGCGACGGACACCTTGTAAGCTTTGAGATGCCGAATTATAAACTGTCCATAACTCTCCACGATACCACATTCACTCAGAACCTGTCCACAGAGTAAAGGCAACACCGCACAAAGTCCACCTGACGGCTTTGCACTGAATCTGCGGACATATTTTCCGTCATCTTGCACAGAAATTCCTTGACATACGATAGTATGCCTGCGGAATTTCT
>CADBAC010000386.1 GCA_902792495.1 Ruminococcus flavefaciens
TCCGAACCGAACATGAATGTATCACCCATACGTGCATAGTACATCGGCTTTATGCCAAAGAAATCACGGGCACCGAAAAGTTCTTTCTTGTTCTTGTCCCAGATAACGAATGAGAACATACCTCTGAGCTTATTGAGAAGATCAGAGCCGTATTCTTCGTAACCGTGGATAAGGACTTCCGTATCGGTATTGGTCCTGAATGTATGGCCTGCCGCAACAAGGTCTTTGCGGATATCCATATAATTATATATCTCGCCGTTAAAAACGATGACAAGCGAACTGTCCTCATTATAGATAGGCTGATCGCCCGAGGAACTTACATCAATGATACTGAGCCTGCGATGGCCGAGAGCGATGTCTTCGTCCACATATTTTCCCTCAGCATCGGGGCCTCTGTGTCTGATCCTGTCCATCATATCACCGATGATCTTATCGGCGTTATCAGCGTTATTGGTAAAACCAACTATTCCGCACATAAAAATCTTCCCTTCGATCAATAATTTTTCTGCCTGAATTATTATACTACATTTTAAAGGGATTTGCAACCAAAACAATAGTTAATATTATAAAAAAATGATATAAAGATATATTTTCACTCTTTATCATCTGATTTAACTTTAGAAAGGGGATTGCTTTCTATGGCATTGCGGACATTTTCGTTGCTGAGATGAGTGTAAATCTCTGTCGTAGCTACACTTGCGTGACCGAGGAGTTCTTTCAGTGTGAGGGCTGTAAGTGTGTTTTCCACTATCTGCTGTACACGGCGCTTGGATATGCGCTTGTTCTGGTTGCTTATGAACAGCGCAGGTTCAGCTTTGGCTTTCTGATTATCACGTCTGATGACGAGATATTTGTTCAGAGCGTCGATGCAGGCTTCGTTCAGATAGATCATTCGTTCTTTGTTGCCTTTGCCCAGAACTTTCATTCGGTTCTCATAAAAATCGATATCACTGATATTAATACCCACGAGCTCGCTCAGACGTATACCGCAGTTAAGGAACAGCGTAATTATACAGTAATCACGCTTAGAATCGGCATTATCCGAAGCCTGAAGCAAACGCATACTTTCATTGAGCGAAAGAAACTTAGGGAGCGACTTTTTCGGGACAGGCACATCAAGATCTTTAGTGGGATCTTTTTCGATTATGTGTGCGGCTTTTTCCAGATATTTGAAAAAACTCCTCAATGACGATATTTTACGGTAGCGGGCTTTGTCGTTATTGTGGCGCTCATCTGATACATAGAATATAAAATTGTAAATATCGGATACAGTGATCTTTCGCAGATCATCTGCCGGAAAATCTGATATGTCAATATTTTCTGGGATGTCATCAATATTATGGTTATTCATATAGATGAATCTGAGAAAAAGTCGGATATCTTCATAGTATCCCTGGATGGTGCGCTCAGACAGAAGCTGCACAAGCTTTATGTGCACCAGATAATCATTGAGAAATTCGGGATTGTCGGGAGTGTTGTAGTTATTCATATAAGACCGTCCTTTACAAGTGATTCGAGAATAAGAGATTCACGTTCGATCATGTGTTCATCGTAACCTGAGTGGCAGTGTGTGCGGTTGACTTCAATAGCGTGTTCGGGAGTGACATATTCAAGCCTGAAGCCCTCATCAGCTTCATAGTCGTCCAGAGTCTGCTGACCGTCTTCTGAAATGGTCTCGCAGAGGTAATAATAGTTTTCTTGTTCAAAAATAGTATACGGTTCATATAAACTCTTTTGCAGGCGCAGTGCAGAACCGTACTCGGTTACAGAAGCCTCGGAAATAGTTACGCCGATTTCTTCAGCCATCTCACGCTTCAGAGTTTCGATGTGGGACTCGTTGTTCTCGATTCCACCGCCGGGACACTTATAATAATCAAACTTGCTGCTGTAGACCATTGCAACTCTTTTATTTCTTATTATGATGCCACGGACAGATGGCCGTTTGAATCTTTTCCAGACGTTGTCGTAGTCTTTCTGATCCATTATAAATAGACGTCTCATAGTGAACTCCTGTTTAAATTATCCTTAAAGTTGCACCAAACTTTCATTTGGTGCAACTTTGTGTGTAACATTTATTGTATACATTATAACACTTCTCTGCCGTATTTTCAAGTAAGAGCCTTGCAGATGGCTATAAAATTGTCCGACCGCATCTCATAATGAAACACGGTCGGACAAGGAGAATATATATGGATATAGGAATTATTTAGTTATTGGAGATGTCAGGATTCTTTTCCAGTGGATCATCTTCTTCCGGTTCTGCTGTAGTGTGTTCTTCCTGAAGCTTGACATTAACATCCACATCTGTACCGTTTCTGCTGAGTGTCAGCTTGATAGTATCTCCGACTTTAAACTTGTTCTTGATCTTTGTGAGTTCATCTATTGTTGTGATAGGTTCATTTTCTATGCCGATGATGATATCTCCTTCGAGGATGCCGGCCTGTTCAGCGGCACTGCCTTCCTGGACTGTTCTTACATATACGCCCATAGGGATATTCAGATAACGTGAGTATGACTCGTTTACATCAACTGTGGAAATACCGATCTGAGGTCTGCCCTTAACGTGGTTGTAGTTGATGAGGTCGTCCACGATGGATTTTGCTTCTTTCATAGGAATAGCGAATCCGAGGCCCTCTACGCTTGCTGAACCGTAATTTGATGACATTTTTGCGGAGTTGATACCAATTACCTGTCCGCAGCTGTTAAGAAGCGGTCCGCCTGAGTTACCGTTGTTGATAGCGGCATCAGTCTGGATAAGAGTCATATTCTTTTCGTTTATGCTTATCTGACGGTTAACAGCTGAAACTATACCGCTTGTAACGGAACCAAAGAGGTCAAATCCAAGTGGGTTTCCTACAGCGATATCTGTTTCCTTATCGTAAGCGATTATCTTAGCTTCGTGTTCTGATTCATCGCTGAAAAGAACAGATACTTCTATTGCAAGACCGGCGTTGTATTCGCTTTCGTCGTATATAACGTGTGCATTTGTAACGATATATCCGTCATCGGTAATGATAAATCCTGTACCTGTAGCTTTAGCCTGCTGAGTCTGAGGAGTTGTGTTCCATCCCCACATACTGAATGAAGGCTGTGAATATTCATATTCAAAAGTTGAGGACACACCTACAACTGACGGCATAATCTCTTCAACGATATCGG
>CADBAC010000387.1 GCA_902792495.1 Ruminococcus flavefaciens
GCAGACTGTTCTCGGAATTCATGAATACAGTGTGCGAGCAGGGACCGTATCTTACCGATCCGAAGTCTGTGTACAAGTCCGATGCATAAGGAAGAACTGATCAAAGAATATAAAGCTGAAAACAGCGAAAACCAGATGGAACGGAAAAGGAAACGGGAAAAGATTAGGTGTTTCGGATTCCGCCAACAGTGCTGCTGTTGAGAAAATATCGGTAAAAATCATATTATCTCCTTATTTCTTAGCGGAGCAGTGCTCCTTACTTATTTTTTCAGAAGAGCGCTTATGATACATTATAATATGTAAAGCCGTCTCTGAAAAGTCTGCTCTTTACAGTATAGCATAAATCGCTGAAAAATTCAACCGATTTTTTAAATTTAAAGGAATAAATTTTGAAATAAGGCTGATCGGTGATCCGACAGCATGAGAAAATGACATAAAAAACCGCAATATTTGAAAAAATAGCATTTTTTGTCATGTAAAAAGTACTATTATTCATTGATTTTTAATGAAAGATATTATATAATGTGTATCAGAGGCGATGAGTTGTTACCGTCGCTGTTACATAAATGCTTATCAGTTTTCGCTTTTTTTGCGTTTCATTTTATATTATCGGAATTATTCAATCTTTCGGAGGGATATTAATGTTTGGAAAAAAACGGAAAGCTGCTGCAGTGTTCACGAGCATGGCCGCCATGCTCGCTGCTGTGGCAGGCACGCTTCCCCAGCCACGGGCACTTACAGCTGAAGCCGCTTCAAATGTAGTGGCTTTCCCGGGCGCAGTCGGCGGAGGAAAGTACGCAACAGGCGGACGTGGAGGCGAGGTCTACCACGTTACCAACCTCAACGACAGCGGTGAGGGATCTTTCCGTGACGCTGTCAGCAAATCGAACCGCATAGTCGTTTTTGATGTAAGCGGTACCATCGAGCTCAAGGGAAATATTCTTTGCTCAGGCAATATTACCATTGCAGGCCAGACTGCCCCCGGCGGTTCGGGTATCACACTGAAAAACTACAAAATGGGTATGGCTGGAGATAATATCATCTGCCGCTATATCAGTTCACGCCCCGGTCCATATGCCGCAACTTCTTCGGGAAATGACGCATGGGGCGGCGCAAAAGGCTCCAACTCCATCATCGACCACTGCTCAATGGGCTGGACTACCGATGAACAATGGGGTCTGTATTCCAATAACGTGAACTATACCATTCAGTATTCCGTGCTGGGCCCTGCTGATTCATGGGGCGGCCATAAGAAAGGACTTCACGGCTTCGGTATTATGCTGGGCAAGGGCGACCTGACCTTCGACCATAACCTCATCATCCACAACGTTTCACGAAACTTCCGTGGAAAAGTGCCTGACCAGTACGTGGCTGACTTCACCAATAACATCATCTACGACTGGGGCTACCAGACCACTTACGGCACCATCGGCCATCTCAACTATGTCAACAACACGCTGAAAGCAGGAAATTCCACTACAGGCGGATATCACTGGATGAACGTTGACAGCACCACAAAGCCGCAGAATTTCAAGGTTTACTGCGCAGGCAACCGCATGATAAACAAGGACGGCTCGATCAACGGCATCACCAATAACAACTGGGACGGCGTTACTGTCAAGAGCGGCATAGGCATCACAAAGGATAACCTTTACAGTGCTTCTGCGTTCCCAATAAATATCAGCGGTGAAAACGTTTCAACTGCCACGACCTGCGAAAGTGCCGAGGCTTCATACGGCCATGTTATCAGCTTTGCAGGAAACGGCATCTCCCCCGATAAGCGTACCGCCATCGACAAACAGTGCGCTGAGGAAACACGTACAGGAACAGGCCAGTGCAGCGGTACAGCAGCATTTGACAGTTCCGAAGCAAACCTTACCAAGTACAATATCAAGTGCGGTGTGACATATACCTATCCGTCAGCCGTTCTGAAAAAGGAAATAACCGATAACGACAACGACGGCATGGACGACAGCTGGGAACTGGCAAGAGGCCTTGACCCGAGCGATCCTGCCGATATAAATGACGACTACTGCGGTCAGGGCTATACCAATATCGAATACTATATCAACGACCTGACCATAGATTCCTTCCCCGAGGGAGTGGTAAAGCGTTCTCCCGAAAGCGATACTCCTGCGCCGACAGTTCCCGCAATATCTGCATTTGAGACTATCGAAGCCGAGAAATTCGCATCTCAGGAAGGTATACAGACCGAAGAACACGATGATGGTATGAGCAATATCGGCTACATCGAAAACGGCGACTGGACCATGTACAAAAAGGTGGATTTCGCTGACGGTGCAAACTCGTTCACAGCTAAGATATCAGGAAATCCTGCTGTTATCGAGATCTACAAAGGCACTATGAGCGGCAGTCCTGCGGCTAAGATAAACTTCAGCGGAACAAGCGGCTTCAGCGATTACACGGAGATAAGCTGCAATATACCGACTATCAC
>CADBAC010000388.1 GCA_902792495.1 Ruminococcus flavefaciens
GCCTGAAGTCGATGGATACCGACAAGGAGAGTCACGATGACAAGGCACTGGCCGCTGGAGGTACGATGCTCATCGTCAGTGAGACGATGAACGTCGGTGCCAAGTCGAAAGACATGAAGAGCAAGAAAGTGGAGACGATGTCAGAGGAAATCAGCGTCGCTGCGGACAAGACACTTGAGCACAGTCAGGGCGACGGTAAGGCTTCCGTGAAACTCGCCGACGGCAAGGCTACCGTTGAAGCCAGCAAGACCCAGATAGGCTGTGATACCGAGGTAAAGGGAGAAGTGAAGGCACCGAAGGCCACCATCGACAAGGTGCAGGTGAACCAGTCGTTCAAGTCGCCTAACATCACCGATGGTATGGGATGACAGAACATTAGCTATTGAACATTGAAACAAGTATTATGAATATTTACGTTACATCAGCGATTGCCGGCCTGAAGGAAAAACTGAATGGCTATGTAGCACTGCTAAACTATCGCTATACCAATCTCTGCGTGAAGGCAGAACTTGGTGCGCTGTTGCCCGTGACGGTGATAGCCGACAAGGAGTACAATCTCGAAGACGTGGCAGTGGTTTTCACGCCGACAGAATATCAGTTTGATATCCACCCGAAGCTGAGAGACTATCTGCAACCCATTATAGACGGCATTTTCGACGTTCATCCAGAATTCAAATTGGAGATCCAGCAGGTAGAAAAAAGTGATGACCAGCGAGACAAGCATCTGCTCTACACGATGCCGGAGGTGGACAACGACCGCCATGACCTGCTTGAAAATCTGACCAAGGTGTTCTACGAGGAGTGCGACGCTGACATCGACAAGGAACTGGCACTGCATACGGGCGGACTGCCAGAACTGGCTGGCAAGATGTCGGTCGAAGACATAGACGAGATCAAGGATGAGCTTTTCAATATCAGAGACGAGTACCACGACAAGACAAAAGAGTTGAAGCTTACAGGTGACAGTGCAGTGATCATCGAGGGAATTCATGCATTAAATCCCATATTTAATGATGGTGTATCAGGAAATAAGGTAGTAAAAATATATGTCAGTGTAAAGCAGGGAATAAAGGATAATGAAGATTATGTATTGACTAATCGTGATATACGTCTTATCAGAAGACTGATCAGAGACAGCCGTTTCCGCAAAACAGATCCTGAATATATGCTTTCTATGTGGGATACCGTTGTTGACGGTGAAATGAAATATATAAGACCTTTCCGTTACACGAGTGATTTTACAATAAATTCAATTCATATCTATGAGCCTTGTGTTATGAAAGAAACGGCACTGCCTCTTTTGAAAAAAATAGGTGATAATCATGAAGAATATGCGAATGTACAGCGGTTAATATCTTCTCTGAGCAGATTTGAAACGATAGATAAGGGATATGTGCCGGATGATTCTCTTATTCGTGAATTTATAGGCGGAGGCTGTTACCACTACTGATTGTTTGCCAAATTAAACAAATAAATAATATTTATAATTCTTTGGTGTGATTATAATCGGAATCTTTTAGTGAAAAGCAATAAATTTTTATATATGCCCGAAAAATCAATAAAAATCCTTGCATAAACCTGATAAAGATGATATAATTTATACGTTGCATCGAGTGATTCAGTACAGTGTTTGTCTGTGTTGAATATGGACTGATGCATAACCGAACAGATAATATAATAGAGAAAGGATGAATGATGATGGGAATTATAGAGGATGTACTCTTGAATGCAAGAACTGCTGTCGATACAGTAGGAAAGAAAGCAGGTCAGGTAATTGATATTTCAAAACTGAAACTTGCAGTAGCAGATATCAAGTCAGATATTTCACGAAAATATCAGATACTTGGCAGAGTTGTATATGAGGAGTCGGTTACCGGAAAGGACTATTCAAAGAACAAAGAAGAACTCATAGAACGTATCAAAGAACTCAAAGAACAGCTTGAATCTGTAACAGAGATGATAGCAAACTCAAGCCAGAAGGTAAAATGCGAAGTTTGCGGTTCATATAATTCAAAAAATGCCATATTCTGCAATAAATGCGGAGAGAAGATCAATTCCGCAGAAGAAGAACATATGGATACTGATGATATGATAGATTTCACAGAAGATAACTTTGAGGATGACGATTTGTTCTGATAATTTGTCTTTCCGAAAGGATGTGCTTCAGTGAAAAAAGAAAACACCAATGATAAATCTCAGTCATTTCTGAAAGGTGCTGCTATACTGGGAGGCAGTATGGTGGTCGTAAGATTGATGGGAATGGTGTATAAGATTCTTCTTTCTGGTATGTACGGTGGTGTCGGAACGGGTCTGTTTAACTCGGCATATGCTTTGTATAATCCATTGTTTATGCTCTCAACAGCGGGGTTTCCGATAGCGATTTCACGTACAGTATCAGAAAGTATCGCCCGAAAAAGATATAGGGATGTACGGCAG
>CADBAC010000389.1 GCA_902792495.1 Ruminococcus flavefaciens
GCGTCAGCAGCTTTGATAGTTACCTTTGTATTGCTGAGAGTCTTGCCTGCTGAGAGGTCCTGATGATCGTACTTTGTGCCCTCCTTGTCCTGGCCCCAGCTTCCTGAGTTGCCGCCTACGATCTCCATCATCTTGTCAACGACAGGTTCACTTTCAGCGTACCATGAAAGGCTGCTTCTGTTGAGATAGCCGTGGCATTCGCCTGCGGATGAAGGAGCGTTTATAACGTTGTTATCCCAGAGCACACAAGGGATACCGTATTTTGAAGTTGTGGAGAGATACTGCTCAGCCCACTTTACTCTTGCTTCTGTGTTGCCGAAGTTTGAAGTGCCGAACTCACCGATAACAACAGGGATTCCCTTAGCGATGAATGTGCTTCTGATACCTTCCAGAGTCTGGCTGAGGCTTACAGAGTATGCTTCGCTGAATGTGCTGTGATCTGAAACAGCGGTATTCATTGTGAAATCATACGGAACATAAGCGTGAATTGATACAGCAACCATGTTGTCGCTGGGGATCTGTATCTTTGAATACATTGTAGCATCTGAAGAAGCACAGTATCCGGGGATCATAAGCAGACGGTTCTTGTTATTGTCGGAACCCGAACCTCTTACGATCTTAACGAAGTCCTGATTGAGCTTGTTGATAGTGTCAACTTCGCTCTGCTGAGGTCCCCACCATTCGTGGTCGGTGCCCTTTGCTCTTGGCTCGTTCATGCTCTCGAAGATAAGGTGCTGATCGTAGTCCTTGAATGCGTCAGCGATCTGAGTCCATACCTTTGTGAACTTTGGCTGCATCTCATTGTAAGCTGTGCCGAGATCGGGACGGTCTACCCATTCCTCATGGTGGAGGTTGAGGATAACGTACATATCGTTGTCGATACAGTAATCAACGACTTCCTTTACACGAGCCATCCATGCTGAATCGATGTTGTTGCTTCCGTCGAGATGCGGGAACCATGTAGTGGGGACACGGACTGTGTTGAATCCCTTAGCCTTTACAGCGTCGATCATAGCCTTTGTGGTTTTGGGGTTACCCCATGAAGTTTCTGTAGCAAGACCGCTTGCGGTTCCGCCGTAAGCATCAAGTGTATTGCCGAGGTTCCATCCAATCTTCATTTCCTGAGTGATCTGGCTTGCAGTCATGTTGGAAGCGGCAAAAGCATCGAATTCACTGACAGGTGCGATCCTCAGTGATGACAGCATACAAATTGCAGCAGCTGATAAGCTTACAATGCGCTTCACAGTTCTTCCTTTTTCCATAATTTTAATACCCTCCTTGAAATAAACGAGCATCGGACGACCAGTGCAGGAATCATTCCGATACAGATCGTGTGAACTTAAATAAACATGAGATTAAATTAAGTTCTCTTGCAATTAAATAATACATCATTTCAGTTGTGATGTCAAGGGATTTATTGAAATTAACAGTAATACAGTGTGAATTTTGTAGGAGTATTCAATAAAGGAAAATCCGCTTTGTCCAACATACACAACATTATACTTAAAATTAAGTAGTTGTTTAATTATACAAGAAGTATAGGCTATCCGTCTTGACATACATTTTATTTAGTAGTATAATTGTTATTGTCGAACATTGAAGAAAAGAGGAGGGCGCAGTATGCTTGATGTATTGGCAAAAATGATATCGAGTATCGTCTCGTCTGATACCATAATACTGATAGTTGCTGTTTTGACTTCTATCATCTTCTGGAACATCATCAAAAAGAAAAATGAGTTCCGCACCAATTTCTATAAATGGAAAAAGGAAAGAAGATTCAAGAAGATAAATGCAAAAACAGGATCACTGAAAAAATGGCATAATATCTTCATTACGCTCATTTCTTTCTTTCCGCTTCTCGGTATGCTGGGAACAGTCGTTGCTCTTCTGAAACTCGACCTGACTGAAGCAAATGAAAGTGTAAAGAACAACTTTTTCGATGCCCTGACTTCAACTGCATGGGGAATAGTTTTCTCTCTCGGATTCAAGGGAGCCAACGCTTTCATCGAGACAGAAGTTCAGGACTACATAGACAAGGCCGAAAAGCTGATAGAGGAAAATGAGGACGAGGTCTTCTCCGAAGCTAAAAAGGTGACGATATGAGAAGAAGGAAAGAAGCTGTCCTTGATTTTACGTCACTGCTTGATATAGTTCTTATCATACTTTTCTTCTTCATCCTGTTCAGCTATATGGAAACGGGAAAGGCACGGGAAGAAGCAGAAGCTGCGGTATCTGAAGCGGCTGCTGTCTCCGAGACAGCCGACCGACGTGAAGCAGAAGCGGAGTATAAGATAAAAGAGGCCGAAAATACAAAACAACAGGCTATGGATGAACTTGAGGGGATACGAAGCATTAATAAAAATGCGACTGCAAACCTTGAAGCGCTGCAGGAATTCGGCAGAAATGAATGCGTGAT
>CADBAC010000390.1 GCA_902792495.1 Ruminococcus flavefaciens
GAAGAAGTGAGCAGGGAGAACATCCACGGAGCGGCAAAATACATAAGTACGGCCGCAGCTGACATAATTCCCGTACCGACGGCGATCGTTATCATTGCATATTTTTTTGCAAGGTCCTGCCGTTTTGCGCCGATGCTCTGACCAATGAGAGTGGTTGCGGCTGTGCCTGTTCCGTATCCTGGCATATAGCAGAAGCTTTCGGCAGTAACAGCAAGAGAATTTGCGGCAATAGCGGTACTTCCGAGGGGAGCGATTATTTTGGTCGCTGCTACGTATGCACCGCAGGTAGCGGTATGTTCAAATGCGGCAGGAAGTGAGATGCGGAGAGCATTGCTGATGCATTTTCTTCTAAGCTTCCAGCTTCCGCCCAGTCGGAGTGAAAGCTTTTCTGAGCGGAAAAGCAGGAAAAACGTCATTGCAAGTGATATGGTCACTTCCGAAAGAGAGGTACCCAGTGCAGCACCTTTTACTCCCAGACCTGCACCGATCGCTGTGAATTCAGTGCCGATAAGCGGCAGAGTAACAGTCCTCGTCGGGAATATGAAAAAGAAGTTGAAGATCACATCAAGTATGCACAGGATAATATTCAGCATACTTGGAGTTTTCATGTTTCCGCTGCATTGCAGCATCTGTGCCGACATCATCCTCAGCTGCTCGAAAGGCAGAGTCAGAGCGAATATGAAGAAATAGGCAGAAGAATCACGGAGTATATTTTCCTCGCCGCCAAGCCATGAAGGCAGTACACCGCTTAGTGAAACAGCAGCGGCTGAAAGGATGATACCGAATACTATCGAGACCATCAGCGACTGCCTGAGAACATTCCTCGCTTCGGCTTCCTTGCCTGCACCGATGAGATGTGCCACCTGCACCGAGAAGCCCATGGCAGCCGATATGCACAGTCTTCCGATAAACCTTGTGGACGTACTTACAAGACCGATGGCGGCAGTTCCTTCCTTTCCGAGACTTCCTACCATTGCGGCATCGATGTACTGCATTATCACAGAGGTTATCTCAGCAAGAATGGCGGGGATCCCCAGCTTTATTACATTTTTTGTCAATGCCGTATTGCTTGCCCTTTGAGAGGAACAGACCTGTTTTGCTTCTGATATGAGCGGCAAGGACAGAGGCATCCTCTGTAACTGCCGAACAGTCCAGCCAGAGAAGATATGTGGCTTCTGAGGGGATGAGCTTAATTTCGGGTATCTCATTTTTTATGAATTCAGCAACTGTCTGCTTGCTGCTGTAGAGATAATCTCTCAGTTCATCAAGCCACTGACCTCCCTTATTGAAAGCAGTAACAGCTGCCTGAACAGCAAAGGCATTTGGCTCGGCAACTTCGTCTGTATTAAGTGCCCTCCATACTTTATGTCTCAGTCTGTTATTGGGGACAACAGCCGCAGAAGTCTGGAGTCCTGCAAGGTTGAAAGCTTTGGTAGGGGAGATACATACAACGCAGTTATCCCTGCATTTTTCGGATACAGAAGCAAAGGGAACATAACTGCGGCCGGGATCGGTGATATCGCAGTGTATCTCATCGGAAACAACGGTCACGCCGTTATCGTAAGCAAGTTCACCGATCTTTGCAAGTGTGTCCTTGTCCCATATCTTTCCCACAGGGTTATGGGGATTGCAAAGCAGCATGAGAGTTGTCTGGGGATCGGCCAGCTTTTCTTCAAGTCCTGCCATGTCTATGCTGTACTCGTTTCCGTCATAGTCAAGGGGAAACTGCACGATATTTCTGCCGTTGTTCCTTATGCAGTTGAAGAAGATATTGTACACCGGTGTCATTATCAGCACATTTTCGGCAGGAGTGGTGAGCTTTCTCACACAGCTTGAAATAATCGGTATTACTCCTGTGCTGAATATGAACTGGCTTTTTTTGTATTCGATGCCGTGGCGGTTTTTCCACCAGTTTATGTATGCATCGTACCATTCATCGGGAATGTCAGTATAGCCGAAAATACCATGCTGTGCACGTTCTGTCAGTGCAGAGATTATTTCGGGGGCTGTGCGGAAATCCATATCAGCCACCCACATGGGAAGTTCGTTTTCCGCTACGTCCCATTTCAGCGCATATGTACCGCTTCTGTCTGTAATTGAATCAAAATCGTATTTCATTATTGCTCCTCAGTGATAATAGTGGTTTTTGACGGATCGATCATGTCATTCTCCATGATGAGTTCGCCTATTGACTTTGCACGGATGATACCGCTTGACGGGTTCTTCACGCTGTCGATATGGCTCGTTATCTCAGCGTCAACATCGGAATACTCGAATGCAAGGGTAGTATTTATCAGCTTGCAGTTCTTCATGGTCAGCCCCTTTATGAAGCAGAATCCCTGAAGGCTTTCAACAGTGCAGTTGACAAGGGTGATGTTTTCGGAGTTCCAGCCGAAGTATTCGCCTGAGATGAATGAATTTTCAACAGTGACGTTTTTGCAGTTCCAGAAAGCGTCCTTTGAAAGCAGGGCCGAATCCTTTACGGTAATGTTCTCACCGCCGTCAAAGCTGTAATTTCCGGTAAGTTTCAGACCGCTGACAGTCATGTTACGTGAGTTCATAGCAAAGTAATCGCCTTTTGCCGAAACAGAATCAATGGTGACGTTATCGCATTCCCAGAGAGTCTCCGCAGCATCGGAGAAAGACACATTTTCAAGCTTTACTCCATTGCAGCGGCGGAAATTCTTAGGCGCCTCTATGATAGTATTTTTAACGGTTATATCATCTGTATACCAGATGCCTGCACGTCCCATCGTAAAAACGGAACAGTGGTCCATAGTGATATTTTTGCTGTACCAGAGCGGATATTTCCATTTGAACATTGAGTTTACAAGGACAATATTGCTGCTGTGTTTCAGTGGGGATTCTCCGTCATCGAAGACCGTATTTGCTATCTTCATGTCTGAAGCACGGAAAAGCGCACGTTCTCCGCTGAGATACTGCTGTTCTATTGTTGTCATACTATTCCTCCTGTTATTAATTTGTCAATATCATTATAGCACATTATTGCGTACCTTTCAAGCGTTATTTGCATCCTGTAGATTATCCTTGTAATCAGCGGAAAAATGTGGTATAATAATTATTGATGTTTTTGAAAGGACGGTGCGGATTTGGATAAACTTGCGCTGAGGGGCTTTGCGGTCAGAATGAAGAATATGCTTGGAACTGTCGGTTCTGATGATATCGCCTTTGCATGGTTCAGCAGACTTCTTGCTCTGCGGTATATGACGGCAAACGGGATCGTCGGAAGCGGCCTTTTCACAATGTCATTTGCATCGGACGCTGAAGCCGCAGCAAGAGCTTATGAGGATCTCGCTGTTCCCGGTGAAATGTTCCCTGAGATATTCGGGGATGATATGAGAAGATATGCAGTTC
>CADBAC010000391.1 GCA_902792495.1 Ruminococcus flavefaciens
GGCGGTAAACGCCTTTTCTGTAGTATTTTTCCTTGTCTATTATCCTGTAATTCATACGTCCCTTTCGTCTGATACTGTTTCCGATCGAAGTGTTTCTCCAGCTGTTTCATCGATCATTGTAGTCTCGGTTATTTCACTTGTAGGAGTGGTATACATCTCCTCCTCAGGCGGCGGACCGTAAACACATCCGTTCAGGTTCAGTGCCGCAGAAAAAAGAACCGCTGTGAGCAATTTTTTTCTTTTCATAATTACCTCCGCTATTCGACTGACTTTAAAAATATTCTACTTCATACCGAGCAAAAAGTCAAGTTATTTAAGGACTTTTTAATATTTGAAATGATATAATGAACTCAGAAAAAGAAAACCTCCGCAGGAAATTATTGATTTTTTGTTAATAATGTGCTATAATGATTTATAGCAATTATCTTATCATTTATGAAAGGAGTGAATCATAATGCATCTGAAAGATATTATCAAAGCTGTTCTCATTATCGGTGCCCTGATCGCTATAGCCGTATTCGCACTTTCCAAGCTTGACGGCGCTGCAAACGACAATATGAACCCCGCTTTAGACGCACGTTCATCTGCAATAGATGATATCAATAACACCTGATAAATGATCTGTACGGAGGTAAAAAATATGCTATTAGCTGTAGATATAGGTAATACCAACATAGTTTTCGGCTGTGTGGACGATAACGACAATATCGTGCTTTTCGAGAGAATCTCTACTAACCACAATGCAACTGCCGCAGAATACGCAGTAATGATACATACTATACTGGAAATGCACAACTTCATCCCTGAGGATATAGACGACGCTATAATGTCTTCCGTCGTTCCTTCGGTCACTGCAACTGTCAAGGAAGCTATCCGCAAGCTGTTCGGAGTTGAAGTTATGATCGCAGGCCCCGGAGTAAAGACGGGTCTCAACATCCTTATCGATAATCCTGCTCAGCTGGGAAGCGATCAGGCTGTAGATGCTGTTGCCGCTATCAACCAGTACCCTGTTCCACTTATCATTATCGATATGGGAACAGCTACCACTGTTTCCGTTGTTGACAAGAACAAGAACTACCGTGGCGGTCTTATCATGACAGGTATGGGTGTAGCCGCTGATGCTCTCATCGCACGTACCGCTCAGCTTCCCAAGGTCAACTTCGAGGCTCCCAAAAATATCATCGGCACTAACACTATCGACTGCATAAAGAGCGGTCTGCTTTACTCAAATGCCTGCGCTCTTGACGGTATCATCGAGCGTATTGAAGATGAACTGGGCGAAAAGTGTACCGCTGTCGCTACAGGCGGCCTTTCCGAGCTGGTAGTTCCGCTTTGCAAGAAGAAGATCATCGCCGACGGTAATCTGCTCATCAAGGGTCTTGCCATTATCTACCGCAAGAACAAAAAGTAAAGATAACATATATCATCATTCAGAAACCTTACGCCATAATATTTCTGATATAAAACAGGAATACTATGGCGTTTCTGTTATCACGGAGGAAAACAAATGGAGCAATACAAAAAAACACGCATCACAACTTTGATATTCTACCTTATTCTGTATACAATCTGGGCACTTCTGGAATGCGGATTCGTACCGTTACTGGAATCGCATCTGACTCAGATCCCCATCGAGATCATTATGGAGATAGTGCTGAAAACACTATTATGGTTCATTCCTGCGTTCATAATTCTCAGAAAGTACGGAGATTCCATGTATCTCAGCAAAAGCGAGATCACAGGAAGTGCCGGAAAAATATTTACTTTCATCCCGATGTACATTTTCATTCTGCTCTTTTCGGCTTTTCTGCTGATATCGAACTATTCTCAGAACGGAAAGATCGTGA
Organism: Ruminococcus flavefaciens; assembly: GCA_902792495.1. Classification (GTDB taxonomy): domain Bacteria; phylum Bacillota; class Clostridia; order Oscillospirales; family Ruminococcaceae; genus Ruminococcus; species Ruminococcus flavefaciens_Z. The sequence goes on from CADBAC010000391.1 coordinate 1,848, forward strand.
TAAGTCCGTCCTTTCATCCGGCTTATTTTCTTATCGTTATTTTTATCGCCGTAACAGAAGAAATGGTTTTCCGTGGAACGCTTTTGAATACAGCTCTGAAAAAACAAAACCAATGGATAGCATTTTCGGGGAATGCACTGATGTTTCTTATGATACACTTCCCTATCTGGCTGCGTGAGGGAGTATTCACAACATATATCACAAGTTTTGCATTCTTACAGCTGATAGCGCTGAGTTTTATTTTCAGCTGGACTTTTGCAAAAAGCCGCAGTATCATCGTCCCCGTCATCCTGCACGCATACTGGGATCTTATGTGCTTTGCTATAGCATAACAGCATTTGTTTCCGACAAACTAAAAAGCCGTGTGCATAACTGTCGTACTCTTATAGCAGTTTTTACATGAGTCTATTGAGGGAAACCCTTTTGAAAAAGGGTTCTCCCTCAAACTCCCTTCCTAAAACTTTCAGTATTAATTTTTCCCCTGAGAGGGCGCTCCCAGTAATACTACTGGTTTTCACATCTTTCGTGGAGCGCCCTCTCAGGGGAAAAATTCTATTAAAAGTCTT
>CADBAC010000392.1 GCA_902792495.1 Ruminococcus flavefaciens
AAAGCTATATTCAATCTGAATATATTATTCTTAGACAATATGTAATGACCTCCGATTTGTAGATTCGTGGATTTACCTGTATACTATAAGTCGGACAAGACAATGGTAACAGGGATTACCGCATACAAATGGAGGTCACAACATGAATTATAGCACAGTTTACGTAGGAATGGATGTACACAAGGAAACTTTTTCTCTCTGCTGTTACACGAACGAGAAAGAACAAGCCGAATATCCTCAGAAGGTTGACGGCCATTACAGCAAAGTCATCAACTACATTGAGGCCATGCGTTTCCACTACGGGGACGATGCTCTGTTCATATGCGGTTATGAAGCTGGTTGCCTTGGGTTCACGTTATACCACCAGCTGACAGATCATAACGTGAAGTGCGTCATCCTTGCACCTACTACTATGTTACAGCAGACGGGCAGAAAAAAGGTCAAGACCGATAAGCGTGACGCTGCGCTGATTGCCCGGTGTCTGGCCCATCACGATTACTCGCCGGTCCATATCCCGACAGAGCAGGATGAGCAGACCAAGGAGTATATCCGCATGAGGGACGATCATAAGCTCGCTCTTAAGAAAGTGAAGCAGCAGATCCTTTCCTTCTGTCTGCGCCACAACTACAGGTTCGATGGCACAGCCAATCATTGGACACAGGCACATCTGAAGTGGCTGAGGGCATTGAAACCGGAGGGGTTATACGCCGAGATTCTGCAGGAGTATCTCCTGACTTATGATAACCTCATTGATAAGTTGGGGCGATTTGACAAGCGTATCGAAGTTCTTGCATCAAATGAAGCCTATCAGGAGAACGTACGTAAACTGTCTTGCTTTATTGGTGTCAAAACCGTGACCGCTCTGGCTGTGCTTACGGAAGTCGGTGATTTCAAGCGGTTTTCATCCGCACAGCATTTTGCTTCCTACATCGGTCTTACACCTGGCGAAGATTCGAGTGGTGGTGATCAGCATCTTCTTGGGATCACTAAAGCTGGGAACCGCCATGTTCGCTCCTTGCTGGTAGAAGCAGCGCAAAGTTACAGCCGCGGACTGATCGGATTCAAATCCAAAGCGCTCAAGGCAAGACAGGATGGAAATCCACCGGAGGTGATTGCCTTTGCTGACAAAGTCAATGAACGCCTACGCCGAAAGTACTACCGCATGGTCCTTAAAAACAACAAGAAAACAAATGTGGCAAAAACTGCTGTTGCAAGGGAACTTGCCTGTTTCATGTGGGGCATGATCACTGGCAATGTCGCCTGAGGTATCACATCGTGCTGTCGGCGTCAAGGCCGAGCTGCCTGCGGCAGTGTTTCGCAGCCTTGACCCTGCCAGCCCGTTGTGAAAGCGGACACCTAAGCCGTTGTAAGCCGGCTCGCGCCGTCAACAACGGCACATAACTACAAATACCGGAGGCATCCTGAAAGAGCTTTAGACTCTTCAAGGTTTGAGCTATCTACGAAAAAACTATGTCGGCACTATTTGTGATCCACGCTTTTAGACGGTAGAGCTCACGGCGGACCATTGACCTGTCGGTAGGGAGAGCGATCTCCTGAATCCACGTATATCAGAGTGGCCAATGCCGGGAACTGATACCCTAAAGCTCTTTCATGATGCCTTCGGTTACAACTGAATAAGTTTGTGATGATTCTTGTTAAGTTTCCTCTTGACAACGGTCATTACATATCAGTTTTATATTCGTCGAAAGAGGTTTCATTATGCTCTAGGATATCAGAAATACTGTATTGGAGTTTCTAACCGTTTATTTACTTTTTGATGCATTTGCACACATGAATTTTGTTAATCGTCATCTTTTGATATATGCACCAATCGCTCTTGGATTATCTGTTTTTTGTTAGAGCTCAGCGATATTAGCCATACGAAACAAGTGACAAGGGCTTCAAATTCATCATTTACAGGCCTCGGATTATAAGTGACACCCATAATGTCACTTATGATGTCACTTAAGGAAAGGCGCTGAATATAACCGAACAGACTGTGCTTGCGGTTTTAAAACAGAATCCCGAAATTTCCAGGGAAGAAATAGCAGAGAAGGTTTCGAAAACGATGAGGACCGTGCAGAGGGCACTGGTTTCACTAACAGAGAAGGGCTATATCAGACGCGTAGGAGCAAAAAAGAATTCCACATGGGAAGTGCTTCGATAAAGCACTTTGAGGGCTCGATAATGCCTCTCGTTGTTCAATGATAACAGCGGGAGGCATCTTTTTGAGAAATATTCAAAAACCCGAAAACACTTTGCCTCTCTCAAACGTTATAAGAGTGAAAGCCGAAAGAAAGGAGGGTGCCATGATCGCAGAGCTATATACCGTGTATCGGACAGAACTGTTGAAATACTGCTGTATGATATGCGGAAATGTCAGTGATGCAGAGGATCTACTGCAGGAGACCT
>CADBAC010000393.1 GCA_902792495.1 Ruminococcus flavefaciens
TATGCCGAAAAATGTAAAATTTAGTTTAAAATTTACATAAAATCAGATATAATATCCTTATGAAGCGAAAAATCATGGACCAGCTCTTGAAATGGAAAGACTCATCAGAACGAAAGCCCCTTGTTTTGCAGGGAGCAAGACAGATAGGAAAGACCTACATCGTCTCGTATTTTGCGGGGATTGCCTACAAAAATTCCGTCTACTGTAATTTTGAAAAAGAAAAATCACTTGAGTCCTTGTTCAACAATCTTTCTCCAAAAGACATCATCGCAAATCTTTCCGCGCTAAAACGTCAGGCCGTAATGCCAAAAGAAACCCTGCTTATTTTCGATGAGATTCAAGCCTGTCCGCAAGCCCTTACATCGCTCAAATATTTTTGTGAGGAAGCGAATGAGTATCACATAATTGCGATGGGCTCTCTGCTCGGAGTTTCCGTAAACAAGGGTGAAAGCAGTTTTCCGGTGGGCAAGGTTCAAATACTTGATATGTTCCCGATGGATTTTGAGGAATACCTTTGGGCAAAAGAAGAAGATTTTCTGGTTGAAAAAATCAAAGCCTGTTACGAAAAAGATTCTCCGCTCGAAGAGGCCATGCACGAAAAGGCACTTGCCCTTTACAAGGAATACTCCATACAGCGTAATGAGTGTAAATTCGCCGTCGTTCATGGTTTTGAACGTGCTTATCTCGGTGCCGTTGAGAGTTATGCGGCAGTTCACCTTTCTGTCGGAGGCAATACTGAATGAGAGGTCGTAATGCTGATTACTCGGTGCATTGACCGTGAATGCGGCAGTAGAACTTCCGTCCGACTTGAAACCTGTAACGTATCCGCTTCCGCTGTACTTCTTATGAACAGTTTCCTGCCTTACTGTAGGGTCGAACTTTGTAGTCGGCTGTTCATCAGCCTTATCTTTTTTCTTATCTGAAGAAGTAGTCTCTTCCTCTTTAGGAAGGCTGACTATCTTCAGGTCACTGCTGAGTTTAGCGTCCTCTGCCTCGTAGATATCGCCGGTATCCTTCTTTTCTATCTCGGGGTAAGAGATAGGGTAATCGGGATAGGTGTCAACTTCCTCTGGCGGCACTGTTGACTCCGAAGTCGGTTCAGCGGTGCTTATTTCAACAGCTTTCTCTTTCTTCTTACATGAACCCATGCACGCCGCCGCAACTGTCATAGCCGCAGTCAGCGCAATGATTCTGCGAAAATCCATAATATTACTGCTCCTTTTATGGTGTCAGGGCTTGACGGTATAGCTTTTTCCTGCGGTAGTATCAAATATTATAACTCCGTCCTCGATGCGTGAACCGACAGTTTCGCCGTCGCAGATGAGACTTGCAACACAGTTAGTGCGCAGTCGGCATTCTCCGCCGAGGTCAGAAGTTATCACAGCTGATGTGAGTTTGTAGTCGTGCCATTCGATATCAACTCCGAATCCGCCCTTTGCGCGAAGCCCCCTGACTCTGCCGTCTTTCCACTCATCCGGAAGTGCAGGAAGGAGTATTATCTCACCGGAAACGCTCTGTAAAAGAGCTTCCGCAACCGCCGCAGTGCCGCCGAAATTTCCGTCTATCTGGAACGGTGGGTGAGTGTCGAAGAGGTTGGGATTAGTAGAATGTGCGAGGAGCTTTTTGAGGTTCTCGTAAACCATTCTGCCGTCGTGAAGACGTGCCCACATATTCGTTATCCATGCACAGCTCCAGCCTGTATGACCGCCGCCGTGGATAAGTCTGCGGACGAGAGTAGCTCTTGCTGCATCTGCGAGTTTTGGTGTTTTCTCGGGAGTAATCAGGTCAGCCGGATGAAGTGCAAAGAGCTGGGAAACGTGGCGGTGTCCGATATCCACCTCGTCGTAATCGACTGCCCACTCCTTTATCTGTCCGTACTTGCCCACCTCCGGACTTGGCAGCTTTTCAAGCATTTTTGCAAGTTTTTCAGCGAATTTATGGTCTTTATCGAGTATCTCCGAAGCCTTTATGACATCGTTGAACAGAACTGTTATTATCTGCGAATCCATAGAAGGTCCGATACAAAGACAGCCCTTGACTCCGTTTTCAGTGATATAGGTATTTTCAGGTGATACAGACGGACTTGTTACAAGTCTGCCTTCGCTGTCCTCAATGAGGAATTCAGTGAAGAATTCAGCAGCTTCCCTGAGAATATGGTACTTTTCAGCAAGAAATTCCTTATCGAGAGTGTATTCATAATGTTCAAAAATGTGCAGAGCCATCCATGCGCCGCCGGTAGGCCAGAGAGTTGCCGGCACCCACATATCCTGCGGAGCGGTATCGCCCCAGATATCGGTATTGTGATGACATACGAAGCCCTTGTTTATGCCGTACATTTCCTTTGCCGTGATATGGCCGTTTTCGGCAACTCTTTCAAGCAGGTCGAACAGAGGCAGATGGCATTCGGA
>CADBAC010000394.1 GCA_902792495.1 Ruminococcus flavefaciens
TCGTCATACTCGATCCCCTTGCCCGAAAACCGTTTGCAAAGCGCGTGCACCAGTCCCAAATGGCGGCTCGCGAGCCTGTCTTTGTCAGTCGTCATCGGCTATTTGCTTTTCGAGCGTCACGGTTGTTCCCTTGCCGGGGGCGGATTTTACGCGCACCTTGTCGCAAAAGCTCTGCATAACGGCAAAGCCAAGTCCGGCGCGTTCTTCGTCGGCTGCGGTGATCTCATGATCGAGAGTTTCAACGGCGCTGAGTTTGCGGTTTATCTGACGGGTACGGACTCCCACCAGCTTTTCCAGGTCGTCGTCCACTTTTTTGATATGTTTCTGAGTGTCCTCAAGCGCCTTTGCGAAGGTCTGGAATTCGGACTTGACAGCGCCCAGCACCTCCCAGACCTGATTGCTCTTGCGCTGGATGGCGAGGGTGCGGAATCCCATTTGCAGGGAATTGAGCATAGCCGCCATAGTTGAAGGACCTGTCACGGTTATGTTGTAGGTGCGGCTCAGTTCCTCGATAAGACCGCTTCCTGCAACCTCGGCATAAAGCCCCTCGAAAGGCAGGAACATAATGCCGAAATTGGTGGTATAAGGCGGACTTATGTACTTTTCGCTGATGTCCTTTGCCTCTTTTTTGATAGCTGTGCAGAGCACCTTTTTGGCCTCTGCCACTTTTTCGGAGTCGCCTGAGTCGTAGGCATCCTGCAAGGCGGCAAAGGTGTCACCGGGAAATTTCGAGTCGATAGGGAGGTAGATAAATCCCGTATCGCCGCTTCCCGGAAGTTTAACTGCAAATTCGACCCTGTTTGCGCTGGATGGTATCGTAGCTACGTCCCTGTCGTACTGTTCGGGAGCGAGGATGTCCTCAAGGATTGCGCCCAGCTGAATTTCCCCGAGTATTCCACGGTTCTTCACGTTGGACAGCACTTTTTTCAGATCGCCCACACCTGCGGCAATGGTCTGCATTTCGCCAAGACCCTTGTAGACCTGTTCCAGCCTGTCGCTGACCAGCTTGAAAGATTCCGTCATTTTGCTTTCCAGCTTTTCGTTGACGGTGGACTGTATAGCGTCCAGCTTCTTGCTGTTCTGTTCCTGAATGTCCGCAAGGCTTCCCGAGATCACTTTTCGGATGGAGTCAAGTCTCTGCTCGTTGCCTGCTTCAAGGGACTTGAAGCGGTTCTCCAGAACTTTCAGCTGCTGGTTCACAGCCTCGCCCGAAGCGGTCTGCTTTTCGGAAAGAAATTTGTCCATATCCGAAAGTCTGCGGAAGATCTGAGCGTTCATTTCGTTTATTTTCTCGGACTGAGTCTCACCGAAGTTCTTCTGGACAGCCGAGAGCATTTCTCCCAGATTCTTCACGGTAGTCTGCACATTAGAATTAAGCTCCTCCCTAAGCTGACGGTTAGCGGAGGAGCTGTTCTTATCGAATTGTTCTATGAGCAAACGTACCTCAGAATCTGTCTGATGGTCCGCACTGCCTGTATTTCTGACGCTGACCAGAAGAACGATCACAACTATCAGCAGGCAGATTATTGCGGCACCTATCAGCAGTAAGATAGTTTCCATAGTTATCACCTAAAAGTACATATAAAGCTGGCACTTTATCATGCCGTTGTAGAGTTTTCTGCGTTTGTGGGCGGGAGTTCCGAAGAACTTCTCGAACTCCTCATGAGGGGAGATGATGTAGCTCTGCTTTGAGCCGCCTTTTCCGAGGACTCTGCCCATTTTGCGGTAGATATCCTCAGCCTCACGGAGTTCAAGCATACGCTCGCCGTAAGGGGGATTGCATATTACGATGGAATCGTCGGGCTGAACGAACTTTGTAATGTCAGCCTGTTCGATCTTCAGACGGGACTTGATGCCTGCCTTGTGAGCGTTGTCAAGAGTAAGTGCAACAGCGTCGTCGTCGATATCGAAGCCGATGCCACGGAAAGATGCGGACCTGTCAACATTGTCGATGGCACGGGCTCTTTCCTCCTGCCATATCCTCTTGTCGAAGGAATTCCACTTCTCAGCGGCGAATCTTCTGTTGATACCGGGAGCGATCCTCAGTGCCTTGAGAGCGGCTTCAATGAGGAGAGTACCGCTTCCGCAGAAGGGGTCGCATACGATGGAATCGGGACGGACTCTTGCAAGATCGATGATACCTGCCGCAAGAGTTTCCTTGATAGGAGCGGCATTGGAGTTTCGTCTGTAGCCACGCTTGTGGAGGCCGATACCGCTGGTATCAAGATAAATGGACACTACATCCTTGAGGATGCTGAACTTTATCTGCACGGGAGCGGCAGTTTCGTCGAACCATTCGATGCCGTACTTTGATCTGAGACGTTCAACGGCGGCTTTTTTGATGATGGACTGGCAGTCAGGGACGCTGTGGAGAGCGGAGTTAAGTGAATATCCCTTGACAGG
>CADBAC010000395.1 GCA_902792495.1 Ruminococcus flavefaciens
CTTAGGGCAAGTGCAACAGAGATATACTGCCGTCCTTTCGGGCGGTGATGGTGGAAAGGCGGGGTAAGAGCCCACCAGAGTGCAGGAGACTGTACTGCTATGTAAACCCTATCCGATGCAACGTCTATTGGTGCCTGTTATCTCAACGTCTGCTCGGCGGATAACAGGTAATGACGGCTTCAGCTTATCGGCGACGGTAAGCGTAGATAAATTGCCGCACACGACAGAACCCGGCTTATCGGTCTGGTCACATAAAAAAAGAGAGCTTTTGCTCTCTTTTTTTATTCTCTCCATTTTTTTCTGTATGAGAAACAGGTAAGATTCTCGGCTTTCTTGAACTGCCTTGCAAAGTAGCTCTGATCGTTGAATCCGCACTGATGTGCAATTTCTTCTATTGATTGATCCGTGAAGCGCAGAAGCTTCTTGCCGTGGTTTATCCTTACGTTTATGATGTGCTGGAAGATGGTCCTGCCGTATATTTTCTTGTACTCTCTTGTGAGATAGAATTTGCTGATGTAGAATTCTGAGGACAGCTTTTCAAGGGAAAGGTCCTCGCTGAAATGGTCATCTATGTAGCTGTTCACCATTGCCAGTTTGCGCCTTAATCCCGAATCGTACTGTTCCTCTGCTGCATCTGATATAAGCGAGAGAGTGAGCAGCTCCATGATAAGCTTTGAACAGAGAATATCCGAGTTTATCGCTTCTTCTCTGCAAAGTGAATTGATCTCGGAGATCGCAGATACTGCCTTGTCGAAGTATACGGGACGAAAAACACTTCCTGCTGAGGCTGAGAATAATTCATGGTACTGCTTTGATGTGCAGCCGTTGAAGTATACCCAGATTATTTCCCACGGCTCTGATTCCGAACTTTTGCAAACGAAAGACTGACGGCAGTCGATGAACAGGCAGTCTCCATGAACAAGAGGAGTTTTTTCGTCGCCTGCGGAGAGTTCACCCCGGCCTCTTATCACAGCAGCAATGAGGAAAGAGTCCACATTCTGACGGCATACAGCAGACCCTGCGTCCTCAGGCATGATACGGCCTGTTTCCTGCACATAGAAGAAAGTGTTCTTGGCGGTAGCATCGGGGGTGCGGATGATCACCGATGATTCGCTGTTTATGAAGTTTTGCCTTGCTTTTTCCATTTTTTCACTGCTTTCTACTTGAGGTTCCTGATATAGTGGAAGAGATATTGCTGGGCGATACCTGCATCCCGGGCTGCAAATGAGGGGAATCCGTCAGGGTAGTATTCCGCAAGAACACGCTTTATCCATACATCGATAGGGAAAGCTTCTGTGCGGTACATACCGAAAAGCAGCACACATTCAGCAACTTTCGGGCCTACTCCGAGAATCTTTTTCAGTTCGGTCCTTGCTTCATCTATGGGCATTTTCGCAATAGCTGCAAGGTCGGTGGTACCTTCGGCAGTGCGGTTTGCGGCATCAGCGATATACTTTGCCCTGAATCCGCTTCTGAGGTAAGCGAGAGAATCGGGAGTTTCCTTTGCAAGCTGCTGAGGGGCAGGGAATTCTCCTCCGTAGTGATCGCAAAGGCGGTCGATTATGCCCTTTATTCTGGGGATATTGTTGTTCTGGGAAATTATGAAGGAAACGAGACATTCCCAGCTGTCCTGTTTCAACAGTCTGATACCGCTTGCGAATTTGCAGGCTTTTGAAAGAGTTTCGTCCTCGGAGAACTGCCTTTTCAGCTCGGAATAGTCGGTGTTGAAGTCAAAATAATCCAGCCATTTGCTTATGAAAGTGTTCTCGTCGGTATCATGGAAGATGAATTCGCCCTTCTTAGTCTGCGAGATTCTGAGGTAGTCGTTGATGAAGTATCCCTCATATGTACAATCGTAGTCGTAATCGATCTTCTTCCATCTGAAAGCCTGTCCGCAGTCGAGGGTGTCGTCGAGGTCGAAATCGTTTTCGTGAACAAGAATGTCATTTCCCTTGATTGAATAGTCCATGTGTATAACTCCTGAAAATTATTTGTAAAATGCGTATATGCACTTGATTTTTCTATTAAATTATACTAAAATATAATAAGTATTACAAGAGTTAGGAATGATTTTTTTGAAAAAATTTTTTTTACCGCTGCTTTCAGCCGCATTTCTTCTTGCAGGCTGTTCAGTGACAGGTCAGAAGACTGAAACTCCGGTATCTGATTCATCACAGGCGGATACTACTGTTTCATCGGCAGAAGAAGCTGCAGAGGATACAGCTGAGCCGGAAACTCAGCCGCTTCCGGATATAGCTTCACTCGAACCGGCAGAGGGTAAGTACGTATACGACAATGCCGGAGTTCTCACGTCGGAGGAAATCGCACAGCTCAACAGCTACTGCGAGACGCTTTACAAGGACAGACTTATAAATGCCGCTGTAGTTACGGCGAATTCACTC
>CADBAC010000396.1 GCA_902792495.1 Ruminococcus flavefaciens
GGCGGATATTTCGTCATAGGCTCGCATTTAGGCGCTGCGAAGTCTGATGATCTTATGAACTGGCGCTCAGCCGCAAATTCAGACCGTGGTTCGACGAATACCACATTTTTCGGCGATATCTACAAGGAACTGGCAATTCCCGAAAAATGGTCGAATACCTCAGCAGGCTATAATCTGGCAGGCAATATGTGGGCACCCGATATCATCTACAACAAGGATATGCAGAAATACTGTATGTACCTTTCGGTCAACGGTGTGGACTGGCATAGTTCAATAGTGCTTTGCAGCGCCGATAATATTGAGGGTCCCTATAAATATGAGGGAACGATCGTATGGTCGGGATTTGAAACAAGACCTGCTGATCCTGCCAACAATTATAAGAACACCGATGTTGAAAAGGTGCTGGGAAACGATCCTGACCTGGGACGCTACCTCAACGGTCAGGGAAGATGGAATGCGGCTTACGGCACAAATGCCATTGACCCCGCGGTTTTCTACGACGAGGACGGCAAGCTGTGGATGGTCTACGGTTCGTGGTTCGGCGGAATATATATGCTTGAACTGGACGAGAAGACGGGTCTGCGTGACTATAACGTGAAGTATCCGCTGACTGCCAATACTTCCGACCCTTATCTCGGAACTCACGTAGCAGGCGGACAGTGGGCATCGGGAGAAGGCCCATACATCGAGTACATGAAAGACCCGGTAACAGGAAAAGGCTGGTACTATCTTTTCATTTCCTACGGCTACTTCAATTCCAACGGCGGATACAATATGCGTGTATTCCGCAGTGAATCTCCGGATGGTCCCTATACCGACCAGAACGGCAACAGCGCTGTTTTCCCCCGTGGCGGAGATAATATCGGCGGAAATACAGGCGAAAGGCTCATGAGCAATTATCAGTGGAACTGCAATAAAAAGCCATTCAAGGCACAGGGACACAACTCTGCCCTTATGGATTCAGACGGCAAGCTTTACGTTATCTATCACACTAAATTCGACGATAATTTCGGCGCACATGAGGTCCGTGTACATCAGCTTATCATGAATGAGGACGGCTGGATAACTGCCGCTCCCTATGAGTACAGCGGCGAAACTCTCTCCGAAAGCGGTCATTCGTCAGATGCTGTAGCAGGTGATTATGAGTTCATTTTCCACACACTGAACCAGAGATTCGAGAACGAAAAAAGTGCAGATGTGGAAAAGCCTAAGAAGATAACTCTCACTCCTGACGGCAATGTCACAGGCGATGTAAAGGGAAGCTGGTCAATGCACAGCGGTACACCTTATATGTCAGTGACTATCGGGGACGTTGTTTACAAGGGCGCATTTCTTGTACAGGAGGACGAATCAGGTGACAATGCACTCCACATGACATTCACAGCAACAGGGAATAATACCTGCATATGGGGAAGCAAAAATGCCGCTTACGTCAAGGCGGCTGATGTGACGGAGACTGTACACATCGAGGAAGGAACGTACACTCTGAAAAATGTGAACAGCGGACTTTATATTGCTGAGGATAAGGAAAATGTCATTCAGTCGCAGTCTCAGCCGTGGGAGATAAAAGCCGTGGATGATGGTGTTTATGCGGTACTGGACGAAAAAGGAAATGCGCTGACAGTTGACGGGGCTTCGCCTGATGACGGTGCAAATGTATCGGTAAGTCCGTTCAGCGGTGCCGAATCTCAGAAGTTCACAGCTGTACTGAATGATGACGGTTCATACTCGTTTATGACTCTTGTATCAGGCAAGGTACGCTGTCTGGATGTTTACAACATCAGCAAGGAGGAAGGCGCTAATATATGTCAGTGGGAATTCTGGGGCGGCGACGGACAGAAATTCATCCTTGATGCAGCGGTATTGCCTGAAAACAAAGGGCTTGCAGGTGATGTGAACTGTGACGGAATAGTTGACCTCTCCGACGCCGTACTGATAATGCAGTCACTTTCAAATCCTGCAAAGTACGGCACAGAGGGAAGTGACAACTCACATATCACCGAACTCGGAAAGCAGAATGGTGACGTATACAACAACGGCGACGGCATAACAAATATGGATGCACTTTCCATACAGAAACTGCTTCTTGAACTTATAGACAAGCTTCCCGAATCCTGATTACGAAAAATATCCCTGACGCACACCTTTGCGGTGAATGTCGGGGATATTCTTTGTTAGAACCTGTCCACATAGGGATTCATGCACGTCTTTTCGTCAAATTTTGCCTTGTCACCGACAAAATTATGCCTGATAATCCGTACATTCACCCTATGTGGACAGGTTCTTAGAACTTGTGAAGACAAGTGTTTATTTCAATATTGTAATGTTTGGTAATAATAATCGAAGGACAAATTCCTGCTTATGATGTATAATAAGATCATGGAAACGGGGAGACCCGAT
>CADBAC010000397.1 GCA_902792495.1 Ruminococcus flavefaciens
GGAACTCGGCTTTGAGACGACACATAATCCCACCGCAAAGCCGAATGGCGTCCCTATGCAAGTCACGCGGATGAAACATAAAGAAGGCTTTCACATAGATATTATTGACAACAGCAGTATCCCACGTGATATTTCAACTATCAGAATGAACGTGGATGATTTTGATACAGCGCATGATATACTCATAGCCAACGGATTTACAGAGCTTTATCCTGATGCTTCCCACGATTCGCCTACTCACATAGGTAGAGAGATGATATCTCCGACGGGCTTGACAATAACTCTTATGCAGCATATCAGAAAAAACCATAGATGAAAGGTAAAATCATTATGAAGATCACAGGATTCAGACCGCTTATCATTTCAGCGAAGGCAAGATGAAGGAAGACGTCACAACAGTTGCAATGAAGGACGCCAACGGCTTCCGGGTAAATGTTGCTCAGGCTGACAAGATACCCTCTGACCTGACAGTTATCGCAATGAACGTTGATGATTTCGACGAGGCGTATGAGTTTCTGAAAGCCCGTGGTTTTGTGAATGAGCAGGGAGATGGTGTAACGGATACAGGTTCTTCAAAAGCCACCCTTATGATGTCTCCTTCGGGCTATGGGATAGTTCTTTCGCAGCATTTAAAAAAATGAAATAATAAAGGAGTAAAAATTATGAAAATCACAACCTTCAATCCCCAGATCATCACAAAGAACGCTGAGCCGCTTGTTAAGCTCTTTGAGGAGCTCGGCTTCGAGAAGCGCCACAGACAGGAGGGCATCGGTGATATGGATGTCACCGGCATCAGAATGAAGGACGCTAACGGTTTCTACCTTGATATTTCCGAGGCCGATGCTCCTGTTCCGAACGACCTTGTGTCAATACGAATGAACGTGGATAATTTTGAGGAGGCATACGACCTTCTCATTGCAAAGGGCTTCAAGAATTTCTACGGTGACCGTGCTATCCCCAGTAAATCTGCAAAATCCGCGATTATGATATCTCCCTCAGGATTTACCATTAACCTCATTCAGCATATCAAAAAGTGACATCTTTTGATGTATAAAAATCCCCCCTGAATCGAAATTTCAAGGGGGATTTTTCATGCTATAATTCCAAAGAATCGATCTCATTTAATCGCTCGGATAATTCGTGCATATACCCTGGTGCATGACGGTTGCGTATATTATTGCTTCCTATAACATTGTCATCATATGTACTTTCCTTCCGTGCTAATAAATAGCTTACTTCTTTTTTATCTTTTCTTTTACTTTCTGGTCAACATAGTTATCAGCACTCGGTTCGCTTACAATGTGAGCTCCCTCACCGATACCTTCTACCTGAGCAAACTTGCTGTCCTTCTTGCCGACATCGACATATTCCTTTTCCACGGTGCCGTTTTCATATATGTAGACGTAAGAGCCTTCATCGTCCGTGTACAGACAGCTTGTAGGAACTGCAAGAACGTCCTCGGCGGATTCGAGATGTATCGTAACATCTGCGTCAAGACCGATGATAAAGGCTTCATCTGAATCAATGAGTATCTCGATGCTTGCCTTTGCCTTGCCGGAGATATCCGTTTCAGCCGTCTGGTCTATTTTGGAGACCTTTCCGCTGTACTGCTTGTTTCCTACATTGATATCTGCATCCTGTCCGAGCTTTACTGACGGGATATCGTACTTTGATATCATCATTCTTACTTTATAGCTGTCATCGGACTGCATTTCCGCAACGGGAGTTCCCTTATCAACGTAAGCGCCTGCGTCTACGAGGCATTCAGTGATGATGCCGTCAACGGGAGCAGAAGTGCCTGCTTTGCTTTTTTCAAGCTCATTTTCAGCATATGAGAGTGACAGCTCGTCCTGTGCGAGCTGCTGCTCGTATGCTCCGATAGTATTGTATGCCGACAGCATCGACTGCGCAGTTTCTTTCTGGGTCTTGGCATCTGTCCATTTGCGCATAACGGCTTCGAGATCGTTTTGCAGACTCAGATACTGGCTGTATGTATCGGGCTTCATTCCCTCGGAGGATATAGCAAGGCTGTCAGACTGGAGCTTTGCTATCTGCTCATTGAGAGCTGAAATGTCTGACTGATAGCCGCGTATCCGCGCGTTGAGCGAGCTTAGTTTAGTCTGAAGAGTTTCTGTGTCGTCAGTTCCGAGCAATTCGATCTCCTTGAATTCGAGCTCAGCCTTTGACAGCTCAGTCTGCTTGTCCTGTATCTGCAATTCAAGAGCAGTTATATCAGTATCATTCGTATTTCTCTGTGCTGCTTGAGAATATTCAGTGCTGTAATTATCAGAGGTAAGTGTGCGTATCTGGGATTCTATCTCAGAATAGCGTTTCTCACAGTCAGCTATCTGTGCGTTTGCAGTATTGACAGCGTTCTGATATTCG
>CADBAC010000398.1 GCA_902792495.1 Ruminococcus flavefaciens
GCATGACAGAGGAATTCTTCCGTGCATTCGCCTTTAATTCGGGAATGACACTGCACATCAATCTGCTTTACGGCTCAAATGACCATCACAAGGCAGAGGCGGTATACAAGGCAGTGGCACACGCTCTGAAGACCGCTGTTACGCAGAATACAGACGGTTCCACACTTTCCACGAAAGGAGTTCTGTAATGATAGCGATAATCGATTACGGCGCAGGCAATATTTTCAGCGTGAAGAACGCTCTTGACTATCTGGGACTTGAAAGCAGACTGGTTTCGGACATCGATTCAGTCAAGTCTGCGGACGCTGTTATTCTCCCCGGTGTGGGAGCATTTCCTGCCGCTATGAAGAAGCTGGAGGCTACAGGTCTTGTGGACACTATCAAGGCAGAAGCCGAAAAGAAGCCGTTCCTCGGTATTTGTCTGGGAATGCAGCTTATCTTCGAGAAGGGCTATGAGTTTGAGGAGACTGACGGTCTGGGACTTATCGGCGGCTCTGTTATCAAAATGGAGGAGCCTGACCTGATAATCCCTCACATGGGCTGGAACAAGCTGGAGAAGCTGAACGACTGTCCTCTGCTGGAGAACGTAGGCGATAACGAATACGTTTACTTCGTACACTCCTACAAAGCGCAGTGTGACGATAAAAACATAGCCGCATACAGCGAGTACGGCGGACGTGTTCCTGCACTGGTGTACAACGGAAAGTACGTCTACGGCGCACAGTTCCATCCGGAAAAGAGCGGTGAGACAGGTCTGAAGATACTGAAAAGCTTTGGAGAGCTTATAAAATGAGTAAAACAGATATGGTTTTATATTTAGCCAGAATTATAGGTATCATGTTATTGTTTGCATTATTTCCGCTCACAATACAGCTGGTATTTTATACTCTGGGAAAACGCATATTCAGAAACACATCCGCACCTAAAATATATTCGGTTTGTCTTGCGGTCAACGCTTTGATATGCGGTGCGGTTTCGGCCCGGCTTTGCTTTTTTGAGGATTATGATAACGGACTTGCTTACTTTGTGGGATGGATGTTTGCGGCGGTATGTGTTGTTACCCTGCTGATAATGCTGATCTGCAATATACGTCAATACAAAAAATATAGGGAAGGTATTTAAAATGAACACTAAAAAAACAGCAATAATCATATCAGGAGCAATTTTAGCAGCAGGTGCAGGCGGATTCCTTTACTGGGACAACGCATACAATTTTACAGGCAATGAAAGAAGTATCGGAAACGGCGGATATTATGCTGATTTTGAGAATTTCAACGGCACCGATTCATTTGAGTTACAGCTTGAAAAAGGTGAAAAGATACACCTTGACGCTCATATTGACAAGGGAAAAGCGGATTTTTGCTTTTATCGCAAAGGCGAGGACAACGGGTATGTTATTAGTGGCATCACGGATGCGGATACCGATGTTACCGCAGATGAGTCAAGCAGGTACGTCGTTGAAGTCAGAGCCAAACACGCAAAGGGCGTTATAAGTGTAAAAGCTGACGAAAATGTAGCTGACAAGACAGTTTACAATACAAGTAAAAATGCAGCTGACAATATCGGTGACATAAATGATTAAGCTGCTCGGAAAAAACAACGATCTGCGTACAGAGGACGGAAAGATCACCAAATACGGCTATATCGTCATGGCGGTATCAGCTGTGTTAGGCTTGTTCGTTTTTCTGCCTGGCAGAGCGGCATATATCAGGTCACATAGATGACGGAGGAAATTATGGAACGCAAAAGTCTGCTTACCTGTTCATACAACACAAGAGAACTTGGCGGCATGAGAACGTCTGACGGCAGGACTACGAAATGCGGAGTTATCTGGCGCAGCGATGTTCCGTCGGTCCCGTCTGCCGAGGACACTGAAAAGCTGCGTGAACTGAATATCACCACGATAATCGATATGCGGACGGAAGCGGAATGTAAGAGAACTCCCGACGGATTTGCCGACATGGAAGGTTTTGACTATCGTCATTTCCCCATAACCGAGGGAAGCGGAGTTCCCGAAAGTCTTGAAGCTGTGCCGTATTCCTACATGAGTATTGCCACGGCTGAAAATATGCCCGATGTGTGGCGGACTATTGCCGAAGCGGAAAGCGGAGTTCTTTTCCACTGCACCGCAGGCAAGGACAGAACGGGAGTTGTCAGTGCGATAATTCTCATGGCCTGCGGAGTGGACAGGGAAACTATCGTTGATGATTACGTTGTCAGCCGTGAATATAATCATGTGCGGCTTGCGGCATTCCTTGCGGCACATCCCGAAGTTGACAAAAATATCGTTCTTGCAAACGAAAAGAGCATGAACGGATTTATCGACCTTTTCACAGAGCGTTTCGGAACTGTTGAAGGCTATTTTGAAGCGATCGG
>CADBAC010000399.1 GCA_902792495.1 Ruminococcus flavefaciens
CGCCCGGCTGGGAAAAGGTTTACATCGCCAACACCTACACACTGACGATCCGGTTCGTGATCGCATCATACTGAGGCTGATAATATGCCCGCAGCTCATGCTTCTCCATAGCTTCCTTAACAGCAGAAATAATGTCCTTATTCATGTCCCCCTCCTCGTTCCGCTAAAATATAAAGATCTTGTAATCACCGATGGCGTAACCATTCGCCCTGTCTTCGAAAACTCCACTCTTTAATTCGTAGTGAAACCGTTTGATCATTTCCTCGATGTCCTTGGTTTTGATATACACATCTTCCGTGGAGGAAATCACGCCTTCGGTGAACTACCCCGACCTATAGAGGTCGGAGCTTCCTGCTTCAACCACCACCGCTTTGTCAACGATATTCGTCTCAAAAGTCTTACACGATGTCCACAGGCGTAAGGTTCGGGCTATTCCATCCCTACCGATCTGTTTTTCTTTTTTTGTCGTATGCCTACTATGTTATGCGACAAACTGCTGTTTATAAATACGCAAACCTTCCTTTAGACAATATGTAATGACCTCCGATTTGTAGGTTCGTGGATTTACCTGTATACTATAAGTCGGATCAAAAACTTAGGTAACAGGGATTACCGCATACAAATGGAGGTCACCAAATGCATTATACCACAGTTTACGTAGGAATGGACGTTCACAAAGAAACTTTTTCACTCTGCTGCTACACAAATGAGAAAGAGCTGGCAGAATATCCTCAGAAAGTCGAAGGGCATTACAGTAAAGTCCTCAACTACATCGAGGCAATGCGTTTCCATTATGGCGAAGATGCATTGTTTATATGCGGTTATGAGGCTGGATGCCTCGGTTTCACACTTTATCACCAACTGACGGATCATAATGTGAAATGTGTCATTCTTGCTCCGACCACTATGCTCCAACAGAGAGGCAGGAAAAAAGTCAAGACTGATAAGCGTGACGCCGCGCTTATTGCCAGGTGTCTGGCTCATCATGATTATTCTCCGGTTCATATCCCGACTGATCAGGATGAACAGACGAAGGAATACCTTCGCATGAGAGATGATCATAAGCTTGCTCTGAAGAAAGTAAAACAACAGATTCTAGCTTTCTGTCTGCGCCACAACTATCGCTACGATGCAACAAACAATCATTGGACCCAAGCTCATCTGAAATGGCTTAGAGCGCTAAAACCAGAAGGACTTTATGAGGAGGTTTTGAAAGAATATCTCCTGACATATGATACTCTTACCGACAAACTCGAGCGCCTTGACAAAAGGATTGAAGAGCTTGCTGGCGGTGAAGAATATCATGAAAATGTCAAGAAACTGATTTGCTTTCTTGGAGTTAAAACTGTAACGGCATTGTCTGTTCTTACGGAGGTGGGCGACTTTAATCGCTTTGCCTCAGCACAGCATTTTGCTTCTTACATTGGATTAACTCCAGGTGAGGATTCCAGTGGCGAAGACCAGACACGGCTGGGAATCACAAAGGCTGGAAATCGACATGTTAGATGCCTGCTTGTGGAAGCTGCCCAAAGTTATACTCGTGGTCAGATTGGCTTCAAATCCAAAGCCTTAAAAGCTAGACAGGAAGGAAATCTACCAGAAGTTATTGCGTACGCCGATAAAGCAAATGAGCGTCTACGCCGCAGATACTACAGAATGGTGCTCAAAAATAACAAGAAAACAAATGTTGTAAAAACTGCCATAGCAAGAGAACTCGCCTGCTTCATGTGGGGCATGATTACCGGTAATGTGGCGTGAGATATCACAGCGTGCTGTCCGCGTCAAGGCCAAGCCGCCTTCGGCGGTGCGTTCCGCAGCCTTGACACAGCCATCCCACTGTGATGGCGGGTAATCAAGCCGTTGTAAGACGGCTTACGCCGTTCACAACGGCATGTAACTACTGACAACAACGAAGGCATCTTGAAAGAGCTTTAGACTCTTCAAGGTTCGAGCTATCTACGGCCTCCCTATGTTGGCACATTAATATGTGATCCACGCTTTTAGACGGTAGAGCTCACGGCGGACCATTGACCTGTCGGTAAGGGGAGCAATCTCCGAATCCACGTATATCAGAGTGGCCAAAGCCGGGAACTGATACCCTAAAGCTCTTTCATGATGCCTTCGTTTACAACAAAATAAAGTTTGTGATGATTTCCTGTCAAATTTACCATTGACAAAGGTCATTACATATCAGGGAGGGGTTAGCGACAAATCTAACAAAAAATACAGACTATAAACAAATGTCCGAATGCACGAACAAATGTTCTTGCCTGAAGTGCGGAAGTATAGTATAATAAAGATGGTTATTCTAACGGAAAGAACCGCATTTTCAGGGGGCAGGATATATGGCAAATAAAGCATTTATTTACAGGA
>CADBAC010000400.1 GCA_902792495.1 Ruminococcus flavefaciens
CGACAAAATTATGCCTGATAATCCGTACATTCACCCTATGTGGACAGGTTCTGAAAGAAAAAAGCATTGAATTACGGTTCAATGCTTTTTTTCTTGATCATTCTTTTTCAGTGAAAAAATCGTACACCATTTTGTTGAATTCTCTTTTAAGATAAACAGCGTGTCCTTCTCCTTTGAATATGTGGCATCTGCATCCGAGAATATTGGCTATCTCCCTTGAAGCCTGCGCAGTTGTGACTTTGTCCAGTTCCGCACCTAATACCAGCGAAGGGCAGGTGATATAATTCAGCAAGTGTGAACAGTCCAGTGACAAAATTGCTTTGGCGTGATCTTCAAAACGTTCGATACTCATGAACTTTGTAAACTTCATAAGTACAGGGATCAAAAGTCTGTAAAGTTTCATTTGTTTTGGAGTATACATTCTATCGTAACTTTTGGTAAGCACACCTTTCAGATCGCCGTTTTCAGCCATTTTTATCCATTCGCCAAGAGCTTCGAGCATGGTCGGATTCGTTGAGGCAGCTGTAACACCAAGTACAAGCTTTTTCACAAGTTCGGGATGTTCTGCCGTCAGATACTGAGCGATCATTCCCCCCTGTGAAACTCCTAAAACATAAGCTTCTCCGATGCCAAGTGAATTTATAGCGTCATAAAGATCATCAGCCATAGATTTTATAGTTGCATTTTCGTCACGGCCCGATCGGCGGCCGAAAATGTAAACTGTGAATTCTTTGGCGAATTTTCTGTAAAAATAAGCAAGATTTCCTGCCGTTCCTTCCATGTCAACGATATTGAGTCCGGGTATCATTACAAGATTTTTGCTTCCTTTTCCGAATTTGGCATAATACATATCCGCACCGCATGGAAGTTTCATTGTTTTATTTTCAGAATTGAACATATAATCACTCCTCATTGTTATTTCGTGAATACAGTTTTCGCCAGAATCCTATCATTCTTACAAAGTCTTTTTCCATTTTATCGGGATCTATGTCGTTGTTCTGAAGCTTTTCCCACAGGTAACCCTCGGAGGCGTAGTACATATCCTTGTACATCATTTCCAGATCAAGTCCGTCTGCGAATTTTTCTTTTTTAAGGCCGAGAGAATCTGCCTGATTTTCAAAGCCTGAGTATTGACCGATAAGCCTGTTTATCTCGGGACGCAGTTCCTTGTCTTTTTCATAGTATGCTTTAAGCTGAAACACAGAGAGTTCGGGATAGCTTTTCATCAGCTGAACTTTAACTTTCAGCCCGCTGAGAAAAACGTCGAAGAAATCTTCATTATCGTAGCAATTCTGCTCAATCATAGCTTGCTGTGTGACCTCAACGCTGTATCTGCAAAGGTATAGATACAGTTCTTTTTTATTCTTGAAATAGTAAAACAGCAGGGACTTGCTTATGCCTGCTTCGGCGGCAATCTCGCTCATAGGACTTTTCTTGTAAGTGTATTGCGAAAACACACGGAATCCTGCATTTATAATTTTGTTCCGCTTATTATCGGGGAGCTGAAAGAAGCTGTCATTCATGCAATATACCTCCTTACTGACCGAATCGGTCAATGACATTATAACATGGCTGACCGGATTTGAGAAGACCCTTTTGAAAAAAATAATTGAAAAGGTATTGACAAAACTGTATATACTTGTTATACTGTATATATCAGGATATACACAGTATGTCAGAAGGAGCTCTTCATGAAAATAGTAATCAAAAACAAATCAGAACTGCCTATCTATGAGCAGATCGAACAACAGATCAAGAATCAGATCCTCGACGGTACAATAGGGGAGGACGAGCAGCTGCCGTCTATCCGTCAGCTTGCGAGAGATCTGAAAATAAGTGTTATAACCACAACAAGAGTATATAACGACCTTTCGGATGAGGGATTCATTATTTCGGTGGCAGGTAAAGGCTATTTTGTTGCACCGAGAAATAATGACCTGCTGAAAGAGCGAATGCTCTGCGAAATGGAGGAAGGACTTGAAAAAGCCGTCAGCAACGGCAGAAATGCGGGACTTTCCGATGATGAGATAATCGCCGCATTAAAGGAATATCTGAAAAATGCAGAATGAGCCTATCATTCTCAGTTAATTATCAGGAGGATCGGTTATGGAAAATATTCTGGAGATAAATAATCTATGCAAGAAGTACGATGAATTTGCTTTGAAAGATGTATCTTTTGCACTTCCGAAAGGCTATATCATGGGATTTGTCGGAGAGAACGGCTCAGGCAAGACCACCACTATCCGTTCAATTCTAAATATGGCGCATAAGGACAGCGGAAAGATATCGGTATTCGGGCTTGACAGCGAAAAGGACAGCATCGTTATAAAAGAGCGTCTCGGCGTTGTTTTCGACAGCCTTT
>CADBAC010000401.1 GCA_902792495.1 Ruminococcus flavefaciens
CGATAAACTCCGGGATCATAAATGGTGTCAGATTCTCCGCCAGTTCATGGCGAATCTGCGATACCTTTACATTGTTATCCTTCGGAACAATGTAGGCGATCATATAAGATAAGCCTTCTTCATCCGTAAACGGTCTGACGATCGCCTGCTCGACACCGCTGCACTGATAGAGCTTTGACTCCACCTCCATATATTGCAATGATGCCCTTCGCTGAACGCAGTGCAGGTTCTTTGAAATGGTTTCCCTCATTCATTTCAAAGATCACATCAATGCCCTGCGAACGGTAATGCTCCGTTATTGCTTCTGTGTTATGCTGTACGGTTTTCAAAAGTGTTTGTTGTGTCCTTGCTTCCTTGTCGCCAAGGGAGAGATACAGCTTTTCAGGCTTGCGGAGCATTTCATGCTTAAACACATAGTCTGTAAAATCAGGAAACCACAGAGAACCCGACATACTTGCCGCACGATCAAATTCCTCGCACCGATACAAAGCATACAGTGCAAATAATCCTGCCAGTGAATAACCTGTTATCGCAGTAAATGCGGGCTGTCCGACAAGCATTTCCTTTGCCTTCGGAAGTATCTCCGATAGCAGCAGACCGAGATATTCGTCCGCACCGCCTGTGCAGGGCGTGTCGTTCTTTGAAAGTGCAGGACATTCCCACGGACACATATCGTGATCCCAGTTCAGATTCCCGATCACAAGCAGATTGTGGTCTGGCGCATTCAGCTTTCCAAGCTCCTCTGCTACTGATTTACCATTACCCGTGTATGTGTTCAGCACGATCAGCGGACGGTCACTTATGCTTGCAGGATAGAGCGTGACTTCCTTTCCGCCTGCCGTAAACTTTCTGACTTCCATTGCAAATTCCTCCTTACCCTCTTGACTTTTTTAAGTAGTTAAATTATACTATATACAGAAACCTATGTCAAGTAGTATTAAAATACATACATAGTATCAAAGACCATACCAAGGAGGACTTACAATGGAAGAATACATGAGCTATGAGGAATATCTTGTAAAGGTCAAGGAGGGCATCGTGACCGAAAGGGGCAACTGTCCGGTAACACCGCTTTTGCAGAAATTACAAGGTAAGTGGAAAACGCAGATACTTTACGAGCTTTGTATGCACGACCATGTCCGCTACGGCGAGTTCAAAAAGGCTCTGCCCGAGATCACGGGCAGTATGCTTTCCACTGCGCTAAAAGAGCTTGAAGCAGACGGCTTTATCCACCGTGAGCAGTTCAATGAGATACCACCCCATGTGGAGTATTCTTTCACGGAAAAGGGACGTGATCTTCAACCTATATTTTATGCTATTATGGTTTGGGGCTTCAAGCATGAGGACGATGTGTAATGCACGATATCTGGAATCCCTGGCACGGGTGTATCAAGAAAAGCGAGGGCTGTGACCATTGCTATATGTATTTTCTCGACAAGATGAGAGATCAGGACGGCTCGCATATATACCGCACGAAGGCAGGCTTCAACTATCCCGTTCAGAAAGACCGCAAGGGAAATTACAAGATAAAAAGCGGCGAGCAGATAAGAGTCTGCATGACCTCGGATTTCTTTCTTGCCGAGGCAGATGAGTGGCGTGATGAAGCGTGGGAGCTGATGAGAATCCGCAGTGATGTGATTTTCTTCCTGCTGACAAAGCGCCCCGAACGAGTAGCCGAACATCTGCCGAAGGACTGGGGCGAGGGCTGGGACAATATCTTTTTCAACGTCACCGCCGAGAATCAGCGGCGTGCAGACGAACGTATCCCCATACTGCTTGAGCTGCCTTTCAAGCACAAGGGCGTTATGTGCGCGCCGTTTATTGGGCAGGTCAGTATGCGGAAATATCTCGAAACAGGACAGATCGAGCAAGTCCTCTGCGACGGCGAGAATTACGACGGTGCAAGACCCTGTCATTATGATTGGGTACGCTTACTCCGGCAGGAATGCGTGGACAACAACGTGACCTTTGTGTTCTGCGGAACGGGAAGGAGATTCGTCAAGGATGGCAGGCTTTACAAGCTCGAAGGCAGTATCCAAAGTCAGCAGGCGCACAAATCAGGAATGAGTTTTCAGGGGAAGCCGATCCACTTTGATCTATACGATAGTTGGGGTTATCCGATCACCGAGGAGGACAGATATAAACCTGTGTTCCGTGAACACTGTGCAAACTGTGGTATGCGTCCGATCTGCAATGGGTGCAGCAACTGTGGGAAGTGCTATTAGAAGTAAAGTCGAATTTTGCGGTCATATATTAAGGCAATACCGCACAAAGATAGTGCCGCAGATGCGCTGTCAGATTTTTCGTCAGATTGTACAGAAATTCCGAAGGCATACTGACGTATGTCGAGG
>CADBAC010000402.1 GCA_902792495.1 Ruminococcus flavefaciens
TTCTATTAAAAGTCTTTGGAAGGGGGTACGGGGGAGAACCTTTCCTCAGAAAGGTTTCCCCCGATAAATACATATAAAGTTTCTATATGAGTACCGAGGTTAACCGTGCGCCCATAAAATAAATTCTGCCCCCTGACAGAGTGTACAACAGCGAGGATTGTACGCTCTGTCAAGGGGCAGAATTTTTATTAACAATCTGAGGAGATATGTCCGTGTATGACTTGCAGTGCGGAATCGGACTGCTGATGACACGGAATATATTTATTATTTATCTGATTCAGGAAGCTTATCGATAAGCTGGAGCTTATACTTCTGAATAGCCAGAGCATCGGCATTTGTAACACCGTCACCGCCGCCTGCACAGTCAGCATTTGCCTTGCCTTCTTCGGTAAGCTTGTACTTTGATGGATTTGAAAGTGACTGCATGATAAGTACAGCATCGGAAACATCTACTTCCTTGTCGCAGTTTGCGTCTCCGTAAAGCACGTTTTCATTGCCCTTCGGAGCAGAAGTTGTAGTTGTCTGAACTGTTGTTGCAGAAGAAGTGGTTGTGGTAGCTGCTGAGGTTGTTGTGACAGGGCTTGGTGTACTCCCATTGGATGTGTAAAGATCCTTGGGAAGTTCGTCAAGAGTGATGCAGTATTCGCTCTGATACATCTTCTTCAGTTCGTCGTAATCCTGATAATTCTCGCCGAGGAAAGCGGTACCGCCGTCCTCACCGCCGTCATACCATGGGCAGAAGTAGAGCCAGCCTGCATCTTCTACAAGGATATTGTCCAGAGCGGGAACTGTGTCATTCTCAGCCATAGCGACCATTTTCTTGCCGTTTGTCAGCTGATAGAGTGAGTGGAACTTTCCTGCGATAGCCAGAAGGTTAGGACCGCCGCTCTTGCCGTCGCCACGGTTATACTCAACGTTGTACTTATCGTAAGCCACGATATCAACGTACTCGTCGCCGGGGTACCACTTAGGAGAGCTTTCGTAATCGTAGCTGTTGAATTCCCAGATGATGTTGTGGAGATCATACTTCTCGGTCAGTGTGGTATAGAGAAGCTTCCAGAGTTCCTTGTATACCTCGGGTCCTCTGTCGCCCCACCAGAACCATGCAGTGCCGTCGCCGTAGAGACCGTCATTGCCCTGTGCTTCGTGGAGAGGACGGAAAATGATAGGAACATTCTCGTCCTGGAGTTTCTTGAGCTGTTCAGCCAGCATCTTCATAGCTTCCTCAAAATATTCACGCTCCTTTGAGCCTTCCTTGAGGACGTTAGCTGTATTGAAAGTGCTGTTTGAAGCCTGATAGTTCTTGTAAGTACACTGCTTCCAGTCAACCTCATCGCCGAGAGTGTAGTTCTCGAAATCGATAGGAACATTGATGTGCCATGAAGCGGTAAGGATTCCGTTGCGCTCCTTCACCCACTTGATAGCACGTTCGGTAGTGCCGTCCTCCCAGCCGTAGAGAGGATTGTAGTTCATGAAGTCAAGGCCACGGATAGCAGGAACTTTACCTGTGAGGTCTTCGAGGAACTCGTTCTCCCACTCATAATTTTCCTTGTGTCCGCCGCCGTATATTTCCTGCTGACCTGAGATGATATGCTTGCCGTAAACGCTCTTGAGGTAAGACATGAGAGCCTTTGTTTCAGCGGTAGCCTTAGCGTCTATGCAAGTGCCGTCAGCCTTTGAGTAATCATGTTTTTCTGCCTTTGTGACAGTAACGGTATCAATAGCCATATATCCGTATTTGCTGGGGAATTCGATGGTATTCTCACCCTTGTTCATGCGGAAGGTACCGAAATCAAAATCCACCCAGTCTTCGTTGTAGGGCATCTTCATCATTTTCTCGCTGCCGTTTACGGCACAGGTCTGCTCTCGGCCGTCCTCGTTGAGGACCTGTATAGCCTTGATGGAAACGTCGTACATACCATCTTCGGGAGCGTTCACAGTGAATGAGAAAGTGCCGTTTGTAAGGTAAGCGAATCCCTTGCCTGACCATTCTTTAGGTGCAGGGCCGTAGTTCTGTGTCCAGAGTTCAGCGCCTTCCATATCCTCGCCTTCGATAGTGTAAGGGAACACAGTTGCAGCATCTGCTGCGAAAACGTTCTGGATACCTGCTGAAGTGAACTGAACAGTTGCCATAGCTGCTGCTGCGGCAAGAGCCACAGCCTTCTTGAATTTTTTCATGTTATCGACCTCCTGTAAAATAGGGCATATATATACGTCTGCCCTTTCTCAGCTTAATTCATTGCCTAAATAGAACAAGCTGTCTCTCATCCTTATTATATGCTATCCACAGTGCTGTGTCAATAGATTTTAAGCAGAGAGAATGTAAAATTTTTGTGATAATTTAAGAAAGAGCGTCCTTGGATGTTATACCGTCGCCATTTCCCTGAACATCGCCGTTTTTGCCGCCTTGTTCAGTCAGCTTGTATTTGGAAGGATTGGCCAGTGACTGCATTATCAGCACAGCATCGGAAACGTCCACATCTCCGTCCAGATTTGCGTCGCCGTAAAGAATATTGCTTTCGGCTGTTGTAGTTGTAGTTTCGGCGGCAGTTGTGGTAGTTACGGTCGTAGTAGTGGTCTCGGCTGTAGTGGTAACAGGCTCGGGAGTTGAAGCCTTGTAAACGTTCTCGTACATGGTCTCGGCCCAGTATTTTCTCATAGCCTCATAGCCCTCAGAGTTGGGATGAACTCCGTCCTGTCCCAGATATTCGGGATTTTCTTTCAGATAAGTTTCAAGGTCAGCGCCGTGGATAAGCTTATCGCCGTACTCATCCCACAGCTTGTCTACCATTGCGTTATACTTTGGCAGATTATCCGCAACGCCCTTTTCTGTTGAGAAAGGGATCTTCGGCAGCACAGGAACTTTTCCTGCCTTGATTACAGCGTCTATCATGTACTTGGTGTTTTCGTAGTATTTATCAGCGCCTGTCTGGTCGCCCCATGCGTCATTGGTACCATATGCGATGCTGACGAATCTGCTGTTGCAGGTAGAGAGCCAGCGGTCGATATTGTTTCTGCCGTCAGTTGAAGTAATACCGCCGATTCCGCCGTTTTCCTGCACGGGGAAGTAGCGCTCGTCGATATTATGGAGATGTGTGGCGAAACCTGTTCCGTAGCAGTTGTTCATTCCGCCTGCTGTGATGGAATCACCGAGGAAAAGCCAGCTGTCGGAAACTCCGCCTGAAACATTGTGAATGTCCATATTCAGCTGTATCTGGCCGTTTTCTTTGCCATCGGACTTGCTGATATTCATTCTTATCCAGTTGTATCCCTTCATATCAACAACGTGCTGACGGGAACTGAGAGAGTTATCCTCCACAGTTTCCACGACTTCCCAGCCGCTTTCGGGATAAGTGCCGCCGTCAGCAGGATTCACCTCGATAGTATAATCGGAAGGCTCCATATTTCGGCTTTTGTAATTGCCTATCTGGTCGTATGAGCTTACGTTATACCACACAGCAAGGACTGTCTCCCTGTCCTCTGGCGGTACCATCGACAGGTCGTAAGCGAGATAATCAGGGGAAGTGCCTGTCCAGAAAGAGAAGTAATGCTCGTCATTGGCGGCGGCTGCTGTATAGGGATTTGCGCCCGAATAAGCAGGAACTCCACGGCTTATGACGGGATTAGGCTGAACCGAAGCAACAGCGTTGAGGGCGGCTGAACAGGTGAGTGCCACAGAACAGCCAACGACAGCTGACAATTTTTTGAGATATTTTTTCATAGCTTTCTCTCCTTTAAATTATAAACGCTCTCTGTATAAGACGTTCCACAGTTGAGCTCTGTAATTATATTATAGCATAGATTTAAGCATTATTCAATAGCTTTACTATAATTTAGGCGATAATTGAATTAAAAGTGTATTAAATGATGTGAAATATACTCTTAGGAGAATCAAGCTATACAAAAAGCCACAGTGTAATAACTGTGATACTCATATAGCAGCTTTATACGCATTTATCGTGGAAACCTTTCTGAGGAAAGGTTCCACCAAAAAGGTGCCTGTCCCCTCTGTCCTTCGGACATCTCCCCGTCCCACGGTAAGTCATCC
>CADBAC010000403.1 GCA_902792495.1 Ruminococcus flavefaciens
AAACAAAGGCGATATCATCGCTTTCTACCACAATAAAAAGGTGCTCCTCAAACGTATCATCGCTCAGGAAGGCGATATCGTCGAGATCAATTCCAGAGGAAGGATAACCGTTAACGGTCAGCTTCTCGCTGAGGACTATATCTCTGAACACGCCCTCGGCGAATGCGATATCGAATTTCCCTACACCGTCCCCCACAACAAGTATTTCGTTGTAGGCGACAACAGGAAATACTCCATTGACAGCCGCTCTACCGCTGTGGGATGTGTGGCAAAGGAAGATGTCATAGGCAGGATATACGCTGTTGTATGGCCGAAAGACAGGTTCAGACTGATACCTTCTGCTTCGGACGGAGGCAATAATGAATAAACGTAAAACTTTCCTCTTTTACCTTTTCTTCGGAAGCATACTTATTATCGGCATATGCATAATCCTGTACCCGTCATTCAGTTCGTGGTGGAATGCCCGTGTTCAGTCACAGGCCATATCCAACTACGATAAAGCTGTAAGTGACCTGGGAAGCGAAGAGAAGAAAAAGCTATTCGAGAGGGCGGAGCGCTATAACCGTGAACTTGCGGAACTTCCTGCGCCTTTTTCCGATTACAATACTATCGAGGGCTACGAAAGGATACTTGATATCACGGGCACGGGAATCATGGGATATATCACCATCCCGAAGATAAACGTTTACCTTCCTATCTATCACGGCACAAGCCCCGAAGTCCTGAATATCGCTGTGGGACATTTGCAGGGCTCCACTCTGCCAATAGGCGGAAAAAGCAGACATTCCGTCATTTCCGCTCACCGTGGACTTCCCTCATCAAGGCTGTTCACCGATATCGACCAGCTTGTTGAGGATGATGTTTTCACCATCACTATCCTCGATGAGATATACACCTATTCCGTGGACAGCATACAGGTCGTTCTTCCGACAGAACTGGACAGCCTCAACATAATCCCCGACGAGGACAATGTAACGCTGATGACCTGTACTCCATACGGTATCAACACTCACCGTCTGCTCGTCAAAGCCCACAGAACAGACACCTCAGCGCCGCCTCAGGAAGCGGAAGTAAGAGTTCCTGCGGACGCTATCCCTATCGACG
This sequence comes from Ruminococcus flavefaciens, assembly GCA_902792495.1. Classification (GTDB taxonomy): domain Bacteria; phylum Bacillota; class Clostridia; order Oscillospirales; family Ruminococcaceae; genus Ruminococcus; species Ruminococcus flavefaciens_Z. Next base: position 1,105 of record CADBAC010000403.1, read on the forward strand.
AGATGAACTGTATTCCGTACATTATTGCGGCGGCAGTGCTTCTTCTGATACTCTACTGGGTGATACAGGGACGAATGTCCAGGCACCTCGGACTGGCCGAAAAGTTTGAACGTGAAAACGACTTTTTCAAAAAGTCCTGATAAAAATAACGGGTGAGATCTTTCAAATGAAAGGTCCCACCCGTTTTTTATTTTGCCGCCGATCATTCTTCCCGTAGGAAGTGTTCCTTTCCGCTCGTTGGTATAGATAAGCTCTCTGTCCTGTGTCATGTAGAACAGTTCCCTGTCCGTGTATCCCGCACCGTCAAGTTCAGCGGAAGAAGTATAGCCTTCATTGCTGTAATCCTGTTCCCATACAGATACTCTCGCACCTTCGGGGAGGTTGTGGAATACGAATGTTTCATCGTGAGCAACAGTTATCTTTATGGTGCTTCCGTCAAGTGTAAGGTCACGCTCAACACCGTCGCTGTCAGTTACTCTGAATCCGTCACCGACAAGTGCCGAACCATAAGCATCCTGAAGCTGCACGAATATTCCGAATCCCTTTGAACGGTTTCCGAAATTGCCCTTTACCGTCTTGCCGATAGTAAGGGAATATGTCATCTTCTGCCTGTTTGTCAGATCTGCGATATAGTCATAGTCTTCGCCTGCGCTGTCTCTTGCATAGCTGATGACTGAACCGTTTGAAAGTTCCTCCACAGAATTGTTCATGACCAGATCATAGTCTACCAGAGGCGACTCCGTAACGAAATATTTGTACAGATAATCATGGCCGTTTAAGTTGTAATACTTATCCAGATCGTCAAATACATACTCCCAGCTGCCGTTATCATCAGGAACGATATCGGCCGAACGTATCGTCAGAAGCTTTGAAGTTACCTCGTTTTCTTCGCCGTCCTCATCGGTCTCAACAGCAACTCTTCCCAGATATACATTCAGTTCGTCGGGAAGGCCTTCTGTTTTTGGAGTTCCGTCACTGTTCTGCCAGTGCTTTACAACTTTGACTCTGACCTTTGTTATCGGTGATTCCGTAACCGTGCTGATGATCTTCTTGTTTGTGAAGGTAACAGTATCGTCAGCGGTTCCGAGAGTTGCCGCAGCATTGCTTCCTTCCGATGATTCTCCCGAATTGATCCTGTGCCATGTTTCGGTCTCCTCATTTTCCTCAAGCTCTGTTACTTCCTTCTCGTTGATGATGTATTCAGCACCTGTGGGGATATCCCTGAATTCTATGTGCTGAGCGGAATTGAGAGTGAACTCAAGTTCAGCCTTGCCGTTTGCACCGGCCGTAAATGAACCGCTCTCCACACCGTTGATGTAGTATTTGTAGCCATAATCAGCCATAAGGTTCGAGAAAACAGCCTTGAACGAGAAGTCTTCATTTTCCCAGTCAACCGTCCTTGTGTCGGTGCTGTCAAGCTTTACGGGTGTACCGCCGTCGGTTATCTCCCAAAGTTCAACATCCTTTGAAACAGTGATGTTATGAGTGATGACCTCGTTGGTGATCTCCGCAGAAACTGTATCCTTTCCCTTGATGAAGCCTGTTGTATCCACAGCGGACTTCTGGGTATACCCGTTATTTTCGGGCATAGGATGTTCAGCATCGTTCACCTCGGTCACACTGTACTTGCAGTACTGAGGTATGCCGGATATTTCAATAGTCTCATCAGCTTCAAGCTGATAGTATGCGACACCGTTCTCGTCAAACGGAAGCATAGTATAATGCTGGTTATAGACCATATTTGCGGTATTGTCGGTCACGTTTCCGTTTGCGTCTATCGGTCTGCCGTCGGCATTTGTCTCAGGCTTCCACATTTCCACTCTGAACCAGAACTTATCGTTCTGAGTTCGGCTGTGAAGCGCCTGACCGTCAGCATCCGCAAGCTTTTTGGTAATTTCCAGTCCGCCTACGGGATTTTCTATGCCGGAGTTGGTAATAATGGGAGTTCTGCCCTTTTCAGCAAACAACGGCGAACTCTGAAGCGCTGTGGAATTATAACCGTTGATTTTATCCTCCCATGCGTAAACATCGTCATCGCTGTTATGCACCTTGAGATCGCACTGCCACTGTGAAGTTCCGCTTCTGTCAACATTGCGCCATACTGCCGTAACAGGCTGATCGTACTTATACTCCGCCGACCGTGTGTAGTATTTGCCGTCGGACTTCTTGTATGTCTCGGCAACGATAAGATATATCTCCTCGTCAACTATAAAGCTTCCGTCAGGATTTTCAGTGCCTGCCGATGATGTTACGTATTCGTAGCTGTACTTCTTTCCGATGTCGCTGTCAGATGCATCGGTATTTTCTTTTTCTTCATTTGTCTTTACGAGTGTGAAGTTATTGTATGTTGTTTCTTCGTCATCTGC
>CADBAC010000404.1 GCA_902792495.1 Ruminococcus flavefaciens
AGCTTCCTACTCGGATGACTGGGGCGCAACATGGAAGAAGTGCGACGGCATCCAGGCTACAAAGGGCGTTTATCCGCTGGTTGATCCCGAAGATGCAAGCATTGTTTACGCAGTAGGTGCTCAGTACAACGAATACTGGTCATCTGATATGTCCAAGAAAGAACCTACTTACGACGAGGCTCATTACTCTATCTTTATAAGCGAAGACTACGGCGCAACATTCAAGGAAACACGTATCTGCCCATACAACTGGGAGCTTACATGGAAGTTCGAGAATACAGGCGACCTCGCATACATCTCAAAGGGCAAGGTAGCTATGGCAGGCGCTAACCACGGTGTATACATCATCTCCGACAAGGGCGCAACAGTAACTCAGCTTGACACAGTCAAGTATGCTAAGTGCATCGGCTACGGCGCACCTGAAAAGGCAGGCGGTCCTAATACACTCTTTATCTACGGACAGCCTACAGAGAAGGACCCCGAGGGCGTATACCGTTCAACTGACGAAGGCAAGACATGGGTATGCATCAATACTGCTCACCTCTACGGCGGTACAGGAAACGGCAACTACCTTGTTGGTGATATGAATGAATTCGGCAAAGTCTATATGTCAACAGTAGGCTGCGGTATCGTTTACGGAAAGATCGCAGGCAGCAGTGAAAAGCCTCCTGTAACTACATCCAAGACAACTGCAACTACAACCAAGACAACAGTTACAACTACAGTAACAACAGTTTCTTCATCCGCTACAAAGAAGGATGACAAGGTCACAACATCTGCTCCTAAGAACGTTTTATGGGGTGATGCTAACTGCAACGGCGATGTTGACCTTTCAGACGCAGTTCTCATCATGCAGTATCTCTCAAATCCCAGCAAGTACGGTGAAAATGGCAGCGATAAGGGTCACATGACAGCACAGGGCAAGATCAACGCAGACGTTGCAGGCAAGGGCGACGGTGTGACAAACCTCGATGCTCTGGCAATCCAGCGCTATCAGCTCAAGCTTATCGATGAGCTTCCTACAGACTGATAAAACCAATATAATAGAAACAGCGATAGGGAATAACTTCCTTATCGCTGTTTTTGTATCATATGGAGTCCATCAGGTCGTTTTTCTGATCGGGGAGCGGTACGATAGGATCGGTGATCTCCTCAAGTTCGTCCATTTTTCCCTTTTTCTCTTCGGGGACGGTGATGTTTGCGTATTTCCTCTTTATCTTGCCTTCAAGGGCTTTTCTGTTCTTTTCGAGTTCCTCATCGAGAATTGCCTTGAAGTGGGGGAAGCCTTCCTGTTTCGAGAGGTAAATGTACTCTCTGTTGAGTAAAATAACAGAAGGCAGCAGTCCTGCTATGAAGGCGAGGACAAGAAATCCCCATACCATCAGCATTGACATCATGTTCAGAACGGCAATATTGAATATAATGCCGAAAAGACAGGTGAAACCGCCCATGACAGCAAAGACGGTCTTCTTCTCGTAAATAGCATACCATGTCATTGCAAGGGCTATGGTCACTGCTCCGTAGAGTATGAAGTCAACAGTGAACAAAGCAACAATAAACAGCGCAATGTGAACGGCGGAAGCTATTATCAGCGCAAAACCTGTTCGCTGGTATTTATCCATATAATCGTTGAATCTGTCATTGTTTATAGCCATAGCAGAGGCTTTTTTCAGCTGTTCGGCCTTGAATGTTCCGTCGTTGAATGAGTCTATAGTCTTTCTGTAACTTTTTTTGCGGTACAGAAGGATATCCTTCAGCCGCATATTGAATGTGTCAGCCATTGTTATTCCTCTTTTCATTTTGCGTAATTTGCCTCGACACCTTTAAGGTACATCCTGCATGATATCCTGTAGGAAATAAAATATAACACAGGTGCGGCTATGCATGAGATGTTTAATATTTTTTGCAGAAATATGAAGCTTTCCGGAACTGAATTACCTGTTCCGCCGCCAAGTGTGTCTTCATAGAACAGCATGAGCTTTTCGTTTATGATGTTCATGGAGAAGTTTTTGCTGTAAAGGATCAGGATACCGAAAATTATCATTGCCAACAGAATGGCTCCTGCTCTCAGAGAAGAGCCGGTCTTTTTTCCGAAGCGCAGAGTAATGGGAAATTGTATGGATTTTATTATCAGTTGGATCATTGCCACGTACATTACAGGCATCGTGAATAATGGTATCTCTGTCCATACAGCGGAGAGTATCAGATTCAGCAGAGTCTGCAGCTTTGTATCATGTTCCGGCGTAATATCCTCAACCATGGAAATCAGCAGTTCCAGTGTTTCCGCATCCTGCTGCAGCGCGCTTCGCCAGGTCTTATAATCCATATCGG
>CADBAC010000405.1 GCA_902792495.1 Ruminococcus flavefaciens
ATCTACAATGAAAACGACACTGTACACAAATGACATCGCCCATTATCTGAAATGTAGTGATATCATTGACTTTGACAACGAGTCTGTTGCACAGCTGGCTGACAAGCTTTACAGCGATTCAAACAGCGATACCGATTTTGTCAGAAAGGCTTTTGAGTATGTGCGTGACCGCATCTCGCATTCGGCTGACATCGGAGCGGACGAGGTGACCTGCACGGCATCTCAGGTACTCAAAGCAGGTCACGGAATATGCTTTGCAAAATCGCATCTTCTGGCTGCGATACTCCGCAGTAAGAGAATCCCCACCGGCTTTTGCTATCAGAAGCTCGTACTCGACGACGATGCCGATGTGCCGGAGCTTATATATCACGGACTCAACGGCGTATTTCTTAAAGAATATGATAAATGGATAAGACTTGATGCAAGAGGAAACAAAGAGGGCGTAAATGCTCAGTTTGGCATCGACACCGAACAGCTCGCCTTCCCTATACGCACAGATAAAGGCGAACAGGACGGCTATATTGTATATCCCGAACCCGACAGAGAAATCGTGAAAGCACTTACATCAGGTAAAACGAGGACAGAACTGTGGAATGAGCTTCCGATGAAGCTCGAATACAATATGGTTTGCGGGATAAGGAAATGGCGAGCCTCGGATGCGGGCGATCTTGCAGCTGCTTTGTCAAACAGAAAAGTGCTTGATAATCTGCGGGACGGTCTGCCGTATCCCTACACCGAAAATGACGCCGCCGAATTTATTGAAACGATGCTTTCTGCCGATCCTGACAGCACATTTGCCTTTGCGATAACTGTGGACGACAAGGCTATCGGAAGCATAGGTGTGTTCCGTCAGGGAAACATACACAGGCTCACCGCCGAAATGGGATACTACATCAGCGAGGAATACTGGGGCAACGGGATAATGACCGATGTTGTCCTTCAGACCTGCGATTATGTGTTCTCGAACAGTGATATCATACGCATCTATGCCGAACCCTTTGCTCACAATGCGGCATCCTGCCGTGTGCTTGAAAAGGCGGGGTTCCAATTTGAGGGGGTGCTGAGAAGCAACGCAGTCAAAAACGGCAGAATCATAGATATGAAAATGTATTCAAAGATAAAGGGAGACCAGCAAATGAACATAATATCAAGCATAGATTCCACTCGCAAGGGCTTTGAGGAAAGCTTTGCTTCAGGTGAGTTTTACAACAGACAGACACAGGACAGCGAACACCTGAAAAAGATAATTCAGTTTATCGGCATCAAAGACGGAATGAAGATACTCGACCTCGGCACCGGAAGCGGTTATCTTGCTTTCCCGATTGCAAAGGAGAATGCAGGCTGTGATGTGGTCGGGCTGGATATCGTGAAAGAAGCGCTGTTGGCTAACCGAGTCCGTGCCGAAAAAGAAGGAACCGACAATCTTACTTTCATGAGCTACGACGGTATCGACCTTCCTTTTGAAGACAGTACCTTTGATTTGATAGTGACACGTTATTCGCTTCATCATTTTCCGGATATTGAACACAGCATTACGGAAATCAGCAGAGTTCTTAAAACCGGGGGCAGACTGTTTATATCCGATCCATGTCCAAATGAGTGTGACAGTGAGAGATTTGTCGATGACTATATGAGACTCAAAAAGGACGGACATATCAAATTCTACACAAAGGACGAGTGGAAGGACATCTGCGGAAGGAACGGACTTGTATTTACGGACAGTTTCGACAGCTCTATACGTTTCCCGAAGAAAAAGGATACAGCAATCGGATACGAGAAGGTGCTTAACAGGCATAGCAAAGCTGTTATTGAAAGCTATGATCTCTCCGAGACAGAAACTGAACTGTTCATAACAGAGCAGGTCAATAACATCATGTTCTTCAAAAACTGACGAATACCTACAGTATCATGAATACTATGTCAAAGCCAAAACAAGATTTTTGATAAGATAACGAATAAAGAACTTTGATCCCACTGGAGTCAAAGTTACCCATAATGAAAGGACGGCTCACCTGAACCGTCCTTTTACGTTATTTCTGAATTTCTATCACGAAAACTCCCTCGGAGTTCACCTTGAGCCGCAAGGTCTTGACATACCGATTGCAGAAATTCTCCATTTCCTTCATGGTAGCGGTCACTCTTGTGGCTTCGTATATCTTGTGGGTAAGGTCCAGAGGGTTCTCACCGATCAGATCGGGCAAATGCTTTTCAAGCTCCGCAAAAAGGACAGCTCGCTTCATGTCCTCCGTTCCTGCGGTGCAGAAATCATCTATGGCACAGTAGTAGATGCCGTGCTGTGCGAGGGCGTTTTTGATCGCCGTTCCGCAC
>CADBAC010000406.1 GCA_902792495.1 Ruminococcus flavefaciens
TACAAGTCTTTCAAGTGCGCCCTATTATGGGGCAAAATTCTATTAAAAGTCTTTGGAAAGGGGTTCGGGGAAGAACCTTTCCTCAGAAAGGTTTTCCCCCGATAAATGCGTATAAAGCTTCTATATGAGTACAGCAGTTAAAGTCTGTCCATTTTATTTCAAGTCATGCGGTTTCGTCTGCATTCATAAGCTTATTGAATTCATGAAGATACTCGGGATATTTCTCGCTGATACTTTCAAAGTAGCGCTGACAGAAATGCCTGTGCTTTTTCAGGAAATCAGAATAGATCGCTGTATCGGGTTCGTGGTCAAGATGTGTACTTCTCAGAACATCCACTGCAATAAGTGCCTTGCGTTTATTGGAAATAATAACACTGCTGTGCGCCTCATCATACACAGGTATGGCTTTTCTCGCATAATAGCTGTCGAAGGCCGATATTCTTCTTGAAGTCATCATCAGGTCAACAGGTTCTCTGTTATAGAAAAGACGCTTGTGACCGCCATTGCGATAGGTTGCTGACCAGGAAGTAAACGAGAGAAGAAGCATTCTCTTTATTTCAGGATTCACAAGTTCCCTTGGCGGCAGATACTTGACATGGTCTTTGTAGAATCTGACTTTTCTCAGATTCATACATCTCAAGGAAAAGACAGGCCCTTCTGCGACCCAGAAGTTTAATTCTGCTTCTTCGGCTTCCGGACAATCTACCGCATACTTTTCGGCAATATACAGATTGATTATGCGTATTTTTTTGTGATGATCCTCAACTATATAAGATGGAGAAAAATCCGGCATAATATCTATAATAGTAACTCCATCAAAGTCTGTTGACTTATGAAACGGTTTGTAAGGCATTAAAGGTACGGTGAAATAATTGTAAACTTTAACACCTTCCGTGAACCAGTATCCGCAGCTTCCATTTTTAACTTCAGGCAGAATAATGGTACTTCCAAAACAAGGGGACGTTACTTTCTGATTCCATATAAACTTTTCGGTTATAGCATGGCGGGCGAAAGAATAATCCTCACATGACGAAATATCAATATTAGATCTCCCGGTGAATGCATGAGAATGGAAATGCACTTTCTTCGCTGTCAATCTGATTTTTGAATCCGGCCTCACCATTATCACCGAAAGATTTGTTTTGTCCGATGAATTGCAGACAAGATCATAATTGCGTATAATTGGGCATTCCTCAAATATTCTTCCGTTTGTGATATTGTTTTTATCGGATCCTATGGTAAAACTTTCGATACCTGACAGAAAGAATGCATATTCATTCACCATTTTCAGAGAATTCGGGAAACTCACAGTTTTCAGCGAACGGCACATTGAAAACGCATATCTTCCGATATGTTTCAATGTAAGCGGAAAATGTATATCCTCAAGATTGCCGCATTGATAAAAGGCTTTGTCACCTATTGAAGTCATTCCGTCAGCAATAATTACTATTCTAAGCGATGTATTCAAAAATGTCTCATTTGCGATCTTTCGCACACTTCCGGGAATATACAGTTCCTTTACCGTTCCGTTACAAAAGGAACGAGGCGCTATCTCAGTCACAGGAAGACCGCCTATAGCCGAAGGGATAATGAGCGTTTCCTTATCACAGCCGTGATAATTTGTAATCCTTACACTCCTTTTACTGCGGCGGAAAGAAAATCCCTCCGCAACTGCTTCTTCGGGTGTAAGTTCAATAGACGGTACATCTGCTGAAACGGCATCTTCTCGCTGTGGAAAGAATATGGAAGGCTCACTGTATCCCGTCGGATCAGGAGGATCCATCAGCTCTTCTTCCTCGTCATCCTCATAATAATCAACTATCGGCTCTTGTATCTTTTCAGAAACAGGAACAGGCTTTTCCTCGGATTTTATTGTTTCCTGATCCGTATGCTCGGTATTTTTTTCAGAAGGAACCGTCTGCTCGGACTTTTTCACGGATTCAGCTTTGATCATCTCCTTTGCCGCAGCCATACCAAGCTTTATCAAAAGCCTTTCTAAAAAGTTCATGTTATCACCTCGTTCATGCATTATCGTAATACCTGATTCCGCAAAGTTCACGCTTGAAAAATATTCAATTTTAGGCTACATATAGCTAAGAATTAAACATTTTTGAGGCCTAAGTTTTTTCACCCGATGGGTGAAGAAAATTCTAAGCCAAAATCAACTGATTTTTTGCTATAATTAGGCAAATATCGGTCATAACAGCAGATTGAGTTTTGCGGATTCAGGTTTTATCAAAAAATCCTGCCTTAGAATCCGACATCACTGTTTCAGCAGAATGTGAAGCAGATGTTCCGTCGCTCACCGCGGTTGATTCACAGAA
>CADBAC010000407.1 GCA_902792495.1 Ruminococcus flavefaciens
AAGCGAGATCTTCAGATGATGACTGCCGACAGGAGCCCATCCGTGAGCTACGCTGTTATAACTGGCACCTGCTTCTACTGCACGAGGCTTGTCAGCACCGTTGTAAATACCTACGAACTCATCCCGGCTGGTATCGAAGCCGCAGATATCCTTGTTTACATGAAATACTGCATAGTGGTTTCTGCGTTCGCGGTATTCGGTCTTGTGATATATACTGCTACCTTCAACTTCAACCTCTCCGATCGAGAAGTTCCTCTGGAAGTTAGAAGCATCATCCTGCGCGTCCCAGAGACAGAACTCTACATAACTGTACAGATCGATCTCTTTAGTTTCAGAGGTGCGGTTTATCAGGGTAAGCCTGGTAAGTTCACAAGTTTCGTGAAGAGGTACGAAAACCTCCTGAACTGCATCCAGACCGTTCTTTGAGCTCTCGAATACGGTATATCCGAGACCGTGTCTGCATTTGTAGGAATCAAGAGGAACTTTTACAGGTTGCCAGCCCGGGTTCCATATGCAGTTTCCATCCTTTATATAGTAGTAATGTCCGCCGCAGTCCATCGGACTGTTGTTATAACGGTAGCGGGTGAGCCTCATCAGCTTCGCATCCTTATAAAAGCAATAGCCTCCCGATGTATTTGAGATAAGCCTGAAGAAGTCCTGCGATCCGAGATAGTTGATCCACGGAAGGGGAGTTTCAGGCGTTGTTATCACATATTCGTTGTTTGTGTCGTCAAAAAACCCAAATTTCATAAAAGCACTCCTCATTAGCGAATACGTTTTCGTAACTTTACAGATATTATATGGGTGAAGGAAGTATTTTGTAAAGTAAAATTTTAGAAAAGCCCGGAAAAATATGAAAACCAGGCAAAATCTGAAGGATTACGAAACTTTACGAAAAAAATTCAAAAAATAGTATTGACGAAAACGATTTAGTAAATTAAAATAAAGCCACGAAAACGTATTCGCACGTCTTCGCTGAAATGCAGCAGGAAAGGAGGTATCCGATATGGTAACCATCAAAGATATCTCCAGGGAATGCGGCGTTTCCCCGGCTACTGTTTCAAAGGCTCTCAACGGCTACGCTGAGATCAGCCCAGAGACAGTTGAGCTGGTCAAGCGAACGGCAAGTAAACTTAATTACATGCCGAATGCTGCGGCCAGACTGCTCAAGACAAACAGATCTCATAATATCGGAGTGCTGTTCGTCGACGACACCATGAGCGGTCTGACACACGAGTTCTTCTCCCACGTTCTCAACAGCGTGAAAGAGGAGGCCGAGGCTGACGGGTATGACATCACTTTTATCAGTAATAATATAGGCAGACAAAAGATGTCATTCCTGCAGCACTGCAGATACAGGAACTGCGACGGAGTCGTGATAGCAAGTGTCGACTTTCAGAACCCGGAAGTACTCGAGCTTGTAAGAAGTGAAGTACCGGTGATTACCATCGACTACTCATTCGACAACCTGAGTTCGATAGTTTCAGACAATCAGGAAGGAGCGTACAGACTCGGCTCCTATCTGGCTGAACAGGGTCACAGAAAGATCGCTTTTGTACACGGCGAGCGCACCCTGGTAACGCAGAAGCGTATCAGAGGATTCAATAAAGCCATGAATGAATATGGTATAGAGATTCCTCCTGAATACATCATCGAGGCCCGCTATCACGATGCTGATTCGGTCAGGAAGGCAACAGCGGCGCTGCTCGATCTGGAAGAACCGCCAACGGCAATAATGTTCCCGGACGATTTTTCCTTCATAGGAGGGCAGACAGAGATAATTGAAAGAGGGCTGAGCATACCGGATGACATAAGCGTGTGCGGATATGACGGCATTAATCTTTCAAGGATACTCAACCCGCAGCTGACAACCTGGCGTCAGAATGCAGAAAGGATTGGGAAAGAATCGGTTCGTAAACTTGTGGAATCGATAGAGGGCACGAGTGTAGCCGAACAGATCATGGTGTCGGGGGAGTTTCTTAGCGGAAACAGTGTCAGAAAGTGGGAAAACTAATAGACCCACAACTATTTTTCAAGGAGGATAGAATAATGAAGAAGGGATTCAAAGCATTCCTGAGTATCGCTCTTGCAGCAGCCATGATGTTTGGAATGACAGCATGCGGCGGCGGCAGCAGCGATGGCGGCGAAGAAGCTGCTGAGGCCGGCAAGGTACTCAACATCTGGTGCTGGAACGACGAATTCCAGAGCCGTTTCAACGACTATTATCCTGGAGTAGCTGAAGTTGCTGAGGATAAGTCGACAACAACACTTGAAGACGGAACAGTCGTTAAGTGGACCATCAACCCTAACGAAGGCATG
>CADBAC010000408.1 GCA_902792495.1 Ruminococcus flavefaciens
CGGGCTTGTAGAATCTGAGCATTTTTGCGTAGCATTCAAACACCATTTTCACGTTTTCAAGTATGTCGTATTCGTGACACATAGGATAATACGGGAACCACACATTTGAGCCTGTAAGTTCAGCTATTTTTCGTGAAAGTCCCACATCTCCGCTGTCAGAACCGAGTATCATTCCTCCGCCGAAAACAAACATAACAGCCTTATCTCTGCGTCTTATATCAGTATCGATCTCAAGACAGTGAAATTTTCTCAGGATCAGATGGTCGGTATAGTGGGCCCTGCTGTCATCAGGCATGGAAAAATGGCGGTTTTTAGCATTCTTTTTTGCCGCTCTAGCAAGAACTTCTTCCTTTGTTCCGACAAGGCTGCGCTTTATCTTTGCAGCTTTTACCGCCGCCTTAGTCAGCCTGTAAAGCGGATTTGCCAGCCCGTCAGGCGCTATTACAACTTTGTCACGTTTATCGAATCTCATTTCTGATACCTCCGTTTTTCGCATATTTCATTGTCAGCAGCAAACCGCCGAACATCCAGATATTTCCGATACTTATCCATGCAGCGGTCAGGCCGTTCGTTACTGCGTGATTGCCTGTGAATTTCAGCAGCATTGTGGCCGCCATCCCCACGGGAAGTGAGAATATCCAGCACCACTTAGGATATGGTGTCATCCCTTTTGCAAAGGCACTTATCTGTGCGCCGCTCATCACAAAGAAGAAGACCAGAAACAGTATCATCGCAGGCAGAAGAAAATATGCCCCGAACTTCACTGTCATATCATAAGCAGTATCAGGATTTTCCAGCATCATGTGCTTGTAAAAGAACACGCTCGAAAGGCACGGCACATGAACTCCGCAAGCCGCAAAAAGCATATACCCGAACACTCCGCTTCGGAAAATATGAGCGTGTCTCCGGCTTCCGTTTGCGATAAGCCTATAAACGCCGAAGTAGCACAGTCCCTCAAGAGAAATGCCTATAAGCCCAAGAAAAGCCGACCAGAAAAGTTTGCCGTCGGATAAAACGAGATACTGCGAAAGTTTCTTTTCAAGTCCCGTCAGGCTTTCGTCACACACACCATAACCGAGCAGCCAGTCTCCGACAAAGGTCATGCATCCGCCTATAAGCCCGATGATGAACAGCTTTCGTATACGTATCCAGTCAAGTTTGATTTCCATTCCGATATTATCGATCATATCCATAATTTTTCCTTTCATCAGATGATTTTTGCAAGAAGCAGGACGATCCTTGCAACTATCAGCGCTCCGACAAGCCATATTACCGCAAGAAAAGAGCGCTTTTTCAGCACTTGTCCCCATGTCTGAACAAAGGGCAGATCCTCGGTACCTTTAAGTATCCAGAATTTGCTGTGTCCCACCCATATTTTGTCAATGACGATACCGTCATACACATTCATCACTTCCAGGAAGAGAAGTGCCTGTAAATAGGCATTTTTGAAAGTGCTGACCCGATTCCATACTGCGATCACGAACACAAGTGCCGCCAGCATAACGATGTAGAATGCCGTCATGAAACGTTTCCGTTTCCGCACCATTGTTTCCCTGTCCGTAAGTCCGATCCTGATCGCCCTTTCCTGTACGGCTTTCGGATAGAAATAAAGTCCGTCTATCGCACCGCCTTTAACCGCAAACCTCACCATTGCCGTGAACAGCGGCAACTTGCCAGAGTCAAGTCTGAAAAAGGCTGATATACTTTTCGACAGCATGACTTCCTTGGCTGAGGCATGGAATGAATTATCAACAACCTTACAGTATAACCAAGAAAAATGAAGAAAATCAACATCTTTTTGGCGGTAATTGCCAGCCTGCTCGTGTTCGCCGCTTGTACCGACCGCAGGGATAACGACATTGACATCAAGAAACAGAACGTCTATGTGAAGTACAAATTGGAGGTGGGCTCTGCACTGGCTTCACTCTATGACATTGAAATCACTTATTGCAGCATCAGCGGAAAAGAGTACACCGAAGATTTCAAGCTTCGCCGAACGGGCAACAAGTGGGAGTATAAAGAGGAAGCTGCCAGCGATGCGAATATCCACTTCAAGTTTGTGGCCACGGCACGGCTGAAAGAGAAATACGAACTGGAAGACGAAGAGTATAATCTCTCGCGAACGTTCAGCGTCAACTGGTATGAGCAGGCCACCAAGGCCATGTCCTTCTCGCCCGTCGACCAGCAGGTGGAGAATCTGATAGTCTCGAAGGCCGAGATTGAGGAGTACCTTCAGAAGAACCCCGTCATCACCATCGTCAACATTGTTGAACGGCCGAATCTTAAAGACTGATAAGTTTCTAAAATTTAGGA
>CADBAC010000409.1 GCA_902792495.1 Ruminococcus flavefaciens
GAAGAATACCTCCAGGAAATGGTGACCAACTATGAGATAAAGAACCGTGCCTGCGCTATACTCATGAATGCTAAAACAGGCGCTATTCTGGGAATGGCTACAAATCCCAGCTTTGACCTTAACAATCCCCGTGAGATAGCTGACCCGAATATAGCCGCTCAGCTTGCCAAACTCACAGGCGATGAGGCTGAAAAGAAAACAGGTGAGGAACGTGAAAAACAGTGGAAGAACAAGTGCATAACCGAGACTTATGAGCCCGGCTCTGTATTCAAGGTAATAACCAGTGCATCCGCTATCGAGGAGAATCTCATTGACCTTCAGCGTGATTCCTTCTACTGTTCGGGCTCTGTAAAACTTGACGGTGCTTACCAGCCTATCAACTGCCATAACACCGCAGGCCACGGTGCACAGTCCTTCCAGCAGGCACTTACCAATTCCTGTAACCCTGCTTTCATGGAAATAGGCGCACGTCTTGGCGTAAAGCGTTTCTGCTATTACTTTGACGCTTTCGGCCTCAGCGAAAAGACAGGTATCGACCTTCCTGCTGAAAGTGCAGGTCTCGGATTCGACCCCGAAGTAATGACCAACGTTGACCTTGCAGTCAGCGCTTTCGGACAGGGTGAAACTATCACTCCTATGGAAATGATTACTTCATACTGCGCAGCTATAAACGGAGGTTACCTCCTTAAACCATACGTTGTTGACAAGATCGTTGACGAGGACGGAAATGTAGTCCTCAAGAACGAGAGAACTGTCAGACGTCAGGTGGTATCCGAGGATACTTCCGCAAAGATGAGAGATGCTCTTTATCACGTTGTTGCTGATAACAACGGCGGCAATGTTTCCATCAAGGGCTATTCCATCGGCGGTAAATCGGGTACATCCCAGCGACTCAGTGAGACTTCAAAGGGCCTCAGCGCTGAGGGACAGGAAGACGCTACCATCCAGGAATACGGCGCTTCATACGTCTGCTTCACACCTGCCGAGGACCCCGAGATAGTTCTCCTCGTCCTTGCAGATATGCCTAATAAGGAGATCGGTTACTACGGCTCTGTAGTTGCCGTTCCTACCGCAAGAAACATCCTCACAAAGGTACTGCCTTACCTGGGCTACAGTCCGCACTACACCGACGAGGAAGTTGAAAATCTTGATGTGAAGATACCTCTCCTTGAAGGTCCTATCGATGATGCAAAGGCTAAGCTTGCTGAGCTTGGAGTTGAGTGCGAAGTTATAGGAAACGGCATTGAAGTCGTATCACAGTCACCTGTAACAGGTTCTTCTATCGCTCAGGGCGGTAAGGTATACCTCTACACTGAGAAGGGTCAGCCTGTTGAGTACACGGAAGTTCCGAACCTTATCGGAGTATCGCCTTCATTTGCCAACGAACAGCTTACTTACTGCGACCTGAACTTCGTTGCAAGAGGTGCTTCTGTTACAAGAGATAACGCTGTAGTCAGCAGTCAGTCCATTGAGCCTTACACAAAGGTACAGAAGGGTACAGTTATCGAACTGGAACTCATGGTCTATGCTGACGGAGATTAAGCCGTTGAGCGAACGGCGCAGTCACGCTTCGCCCGGACGGAATAAACACACGTCGGTACAGCCGACATATTGATCACGAATTAAAGAAATGGAGGCGGTCTTGATGAAATTATATGACCTTCTGGAAAATAATGCCGGGACTAAGCTTGGCAATATCGAAATAACTTCTATCACCGATGATACACGTAAGGTTGCTGAAGGCTGTCTTTTTGTATGCGTCAAGGGCGGAAGCTTTGACGGACATACCGCTGCTGCCGAAATGCTGGAAAAAGGCGCCGCCGCTGTAGTCTGCGAGCGTGACCTGGGACTTGGCGACAGGCAGATACTCACCGATAATTCACGCAGACTCTACGGCATGATGTGTTCGGCATGGTTTGGCCATCCCGAGAAAAAGCTTCACATGATCGGCGTGACAGGCACTAACGGCAAGACTACCATAACCAATGTCATAAAGCATATCCTCATGAAAAACGGCCACAAGACAGGTCTTGTGGGAACTATCCAGAACGAGATAGGTGATGAGATAGTCCACACCGAGAACACTACTCCTATGGCTTACGACCTTATGGCGCTCCTTGACAGAATGGTCAAGGCAGGCTGCGAGTACGTTGTCATGGAGGTATCGTCCTTCGGTCTGGTGCAGAACCGTATCGGCGCTTCGTGGTTCGATACTGCTGTGTTCACCAATCTCACTCAGGATCATCTTGACTACCACAAGGATATGGAGGACTATTATCAGGCAAAGAAGATGCTGTTCGATATCTGCGATCAAGCTTCTGGTTCTGCAAGGACGGCAAGTCCCACCTTGTAAAGTGCAGGATGCCCGGCGCTTTCAATGTATCAAATATTACTGCGGCTATGGCTGTATGTCTCAGGGCAGGCCTTTCCGTGGACGACATAATCGCTGCTGTTGAGGAATACAACGGTGTCAAGGGACGCTGTGAGGTCATCCCCACAGGCCGTGACTTCACTGTTATCTGCGACTATGCACACACTCCCGATGCCCTTGAGAATATCCTCAGAAGCGTCAGGGAATACACAGACAACCGCCTGATATGTCTTTTCGGCTGCGGAGGAAACCGTGATGCGGCAAAGCGTCCGAAGATGGCTGCGGCTGCTGCAAAGTATGCAGACAGGCTTATCGTTACATCGGATAACCCGAGAAACGAAGACCCCGAGCTCATCATAAAAGAGATACTCACAGGCCTTGAAAGCAGTGATATACCATATGATGTGGTCGTTGACAGACGGGAGGCTATATATCATGCCTTGAAAATTGCTGAGAAAGGTGATATAATAGTACTTGCGGGCAAAGGCCATGAGGACTATCAGATACTTGCAGGAATGGAGCATATCCATTTCGACGAGCGTGAGATAGTGGCTGAGGGTCTGAAACTGCTTGATAAATAATATCTTTGCGTGACAGATAAAGACGGATGCATTATAATTACGCATTACGAATTACGCATTACGCATTGTAAAAAATTGGAGTTGTTGGAATAAAATGTCTTTCTGGATAATAAATTTGCTTATAGCACTTCTTTCATTCGTTATCGCCGGAGTTTCGGGTATCTTCCTTGTACCCTTCTTCCACAGGATAAAGTTCGGTCAGCCTATCAAGACTGAGGATGGCCCCAAGTGGCACGCCAAAAAGCAGGGCACTCCCACAATGGGCGGATTCATGTTCATACTTTCCACTATCATCACTGCCATTGCAGGATACTGGATATACCGCATGAAAGTCGGTCTCGACAGCACCGACAAGACCAGCTTCTATCCTTTCTACCGTATGCTCAGCGTTATCGTATTCTCTGCGGCATTCGGTCTCATCGGCTTCATCGATGACTTCACAAAGGTATCCAGAAAGAACAATGACGGCCTTACACCGTGGCAGAAAATAGCGCTTCAGCTTGTATGCGGCGCAGGCTTCCTTGCTGCGATACACAAATTCGGTGATGTCTCAACAAGACTTGACCTTGGCTTCTGGGTAAGCCCGAACCTTGGAATATTCTACTACATCCTGATGATGGCAGTCATCATCTACCTGACAAATGCTGTAAACCTTACAGACGGTGTTGACGGTCTCTGCGGCTCGGTAACATTCTGCGCAATGCTGATATTCACCGTATGCTGTTCCATCCTCGGACAGAACGAGATGACCTGCTTCACTATGGCGCTGGCAGGCGGCTGTCTGGGCTTCCTTCTCTGGAATCTCAACCCTGCTAAATGCTTCATGGGCGACACAGGTTCGATGTTCCTCGGTGCGGCAGTAACAGGTGTAGGACTTGTACTCCACAAGCACCTGCTCCTTCTCCTCGTTGCACTGGTCTACATCTTCGAGGCACTGTCTGTAATGATACAGGTCAGCTACTTCAAGATCACCAAGCGCAAGTACGGCGAGGGCAGACGAATCTTCAAGATGACACCTATCCACCATCATTTCGAGATGAGCGGATACAGCGAATACAAGATAGTGATAACTTTTTCCATAACAGGCATTATTTTCGGAATTCTGGGAATAATTACATTACTGGCACTTTAATAAGGTGTCAGATGTCAGATTTTACATTGATTTGAAGTCTGACATCTGATACCTGATACACTATA